>JAOZTV010000064.1 GCA_029939015.1 Candidatus Aminicenantota bacterium | reverse complement strand
AGGCAGAGAGGTAGAGAGGTAGAGAGGCAGGGAGAGAGAGGTAGAGAGGCAAAGAAGACAGGGAGGTAGAGAGTTAGATAGAGATATTGGATATCTTTTAAGGTCTTACTCTTTGCCTCTCTGCCTCCTTGCCTCCCTGCCTATAAATCTTGTTCTGGCTATGATAGGAGTCTGTCCAAGAATAGACGATGAGCAGAAAATTTCTAAAATTTAGGCATAATTTTCACAGATTTGAGGCGAATAGTATTACTATTTAACGAAAATATGGGGGAATTAGGACAAATTTTTGGAATTTTATGCCGTTGTTCTAGTTCTCGGACAGACTCCTAGCTTATGTTTAAACAAGTTTTTTATCTATAGTATATTTGATTAATTCTGCTGTTGTGTTCAGGTTCATTTTTTCAAGAATTCTTCTTCTATAGGTACTTATAGTCTTTACGCTTAGTAGTAATTCTGTACTTATTGCTGAGACTGTCTTGCCGCTTCCGATTAGGGTTAAAACTTGGAATTCTCTGTCTGACAGGTTTTTGTGAAGTAAGTTGTGTTTATCTGTTTTGTTTAATGCGATATTTTCGGCTGCAGCCTTACTGAGATATCTGCCACCCTTTAATATTTTATTCATTGCAAGTATAAGACTCTTTGTTGCATATTGTTTATTCAAATAGCCCGATGCCCCTGCTTTAATAGAACGTTCTGCATAAATTTCTTCGGAGTAGGTACTAAGAATTAAAACCTTTAAATCAGGATTCGAATATTGCAATTGTTTCAAAACATCCAAACCACTTTCACCTGGCATAGATATATCCAATACCAGAAGATCGTATGAATTATTATTAATTAATTTTATAACCTCAGCTCCATTAGAAGCTTCATCTGTTACAGTAAAGTTCTCTTCGTCATTAATGATTTGTTTCAATCCTGCACGAACTATAGGATGATCATCAGCAATTAATATGTTTTTCATAGTATTCAAATTAAGGCAAAGAGGCAGAGAGGCAAGTAGGCAAGTAGGGATTGTTGCTTAATAAATTTCTTTGTAATTAATAAAATGTTATCTAATCGTTCATTTCTTGTTACTCTCTTTGCCTCTCTGCCTCCTTGCCTCTCTGCCTTATCTAGTCGTTTCATTTCTTGTCATCAAGGTAACTACCGTCCCCTTATCAGCAGAACCCTCAATCTCAACTGTCCAGTCAAAGTCACTGGCTCTTTCCTGCATACCTAATATACCAAAGTTTTTCATACTATCTATTTTTTTGATATCAATTCCAATTCCATTGTCTTTTATCTCAAATAATATGTTTTTGTTGGTTCTTTTAATTTGTATTATTACCTTTGTTGCCTTAGAATGTTTTGCAATATTAGTAAGTGATTCCTGGATTATTCTGAATACTGCTGTATTTTGCTCATTTGTAAATGAAATATCATGTTTTAGAGGGTTTATCAATGTAATTGATATAGTAGTTTTTTTATGAAACTCTGTTTTTAACCATTCAATTGCTGCAATTAAGCCAAGATGATCAAGAACAGGCGGACGAAGATCTGATATTACCTTTCTTACAGATTCAAATGTAAATTCTGTCATATTTATCAATTCATTTACTTTATTTTTTAATACTATTTTGCTTTGACATACAATTTTATTTTTATCTATTGTTCTTAATAATGAATCATGACCCATTTGTAATCCAACCAGCATCTGTCCTAACTCATCATGAAGTTCTCTTGATATTCTTGCTCTTTCTTCTTCCTGAACTGCAAGAGTATTAGCTGCAAGCAACCTGAGTCTTTTTGTTCTTTTATCCACTAATTGCTCAAGTAATTCTTTTTCTTTTTTTAATTTATCCTCTGCAAATTTTATCCTAAGCATTACTTTTATCTGTGCTATAAGTTCTGCTTTTCTAATTGGTTTAGGCAAAAATGCATCTGCACCCATATTGAGAGCTTTAATCTTTGCCTGCATCTGTACTTCCATGCCTGTTATCATTATTATAGGTATATCCTTTGTTTTGATATTATCTTTTAAAGATTTGCATACAGTAAAACCATCAATATCAGGCATTATCACATCAAGTATAATTGTATCTGGAAGATATTTGTTAGCTAATAATAAACCAGCATGACCGCTTGAGGCCGAATATATGTTAATTTCAGAGAATGATTTTTTCAGCATTTTAGAGATAAGAATAAGATTTTTAGGGTCATCGTCGATAGTCAGGATAGAGGGTGTTTTATATGTCATTATATTTTGTTATAATTTATTATAATTAAATGAAAAAATATTGTCAAGTTTTTGGAAAATATTTAAAAACTCTTCCTTTTTTTAAATTTTTTGTTGAATAAAATGTATCCCTCCAGTTTAAACCTCCATTAAGTAAAAATTTCAAGCCACCATATAGAGATATTATATATATCAGTACATATCCGATTGGTAGAAAAAATGAAAAGTAAAGTGGTCTGTTCATCAATTTGTCGGTAATGATTGTTGCAGAAACTATGAATACTATACTTATTAAACCTATAATTTGTAAATAGGATATTCCAAATGGTAATAGCAATATAAAAGGTGTAATATCTATAATAAATGCAAGACTACTCAATAAAAGGACTTGTAAAAAATTAAAATTGCCAAGACCTGTCATCATTGCACGGCCCATTCCGTCAAAGAGAGAACCTAAGCTTGAATACCACTTTACTTTTACATATTCTTTCCCTATCAACATTGAAGTCTTTGCACCCGAAGATTTTAATATCTGCCCGAGACTGACATCGTCAATAACTTCCATCTTAAGTTTTTCAAATCCACCTGATTTTTCAAAGGCTTCTCTTTTTACAAAATTAAAAGAGCCGCTTCCAACAGCAATTGGTGAATTTTTGTCCTCTGCTTTATAGGCTCGTCCAATTGTAATAAGAGCTCTAAAAAAAATTGAAACAGCTATGTCAATTAGAAAATTTGACTTAGTAAACTCTGGTAATATTGCTATAAAATCCAATTTTTTTTCTATTGCATGGGACATTGCTTTATTTAATGTTCCCTGTTTTATAAAAGCATCTCCGTCACTGAATAATAGCCAACTGCCTTTTGCAAGTTTTACTCCTTCATTTAGGGCATTAAGTTTACCTAACCAGCCATCAGGTAGTACGTCTATATTTACAATTTTCACTCTTTTATCTTTTTCTGAAATTCTTTTGATTATTTCTGCTGTTTTGTCTTTAGACCTGTCATTAATAATAATAAACTCAATGTTTGGATAATCTGTATCTAATCTTGAATTAATTGCTTTTTTTAGACTATCTTCTTCGTCTTTAGCAGTTATAATTACAGAAATTAATGGATAATCTTTAAGTTTGATTTCTTTGATATTACCGAGCCTGATAAGTCTTTTTGATGATATAATTGCTATTATTAGTTGATAAAAACAATATAATAATGAAATTACACCGATTATGTACAGGGCTATAATCATAGTTTTAAAACTATAGTAAACCAGAATTTTGAACCTTTTCCCAATTCGCTTTCTACACCTACCTCACCGTTCATTAATTTGGCAAGTTGTTTTGATATAGCCAGTCCAAGACCTGTGCCACCGTATTCTCTAGTCGTAGATCCATCAACCTGTGTAAATTCATTAAATAATTTTTGTTGATTTTCTTTGTCTATACCTATGCCTGTATCTTCCATAGTAAATTTAAGTTTTATTTTTTCCTCTTTTTCCCAAATTTTTTCTACTAAAAGTTTTATTTTGCCTTCTTTTGTAAATTTAATTGCATTTGAACTATAATTAGTAAGTAATTGTCTAATTCTACCTGAGTCGCCAATTAGTTGCTCAGGAATATCAGGAGACAGTAAATAGTTAAAAGTTAATTTCTTATCTTGTATTCTATATTTTAAAATATTAGAAAATTCTTTAAGGAATTCATTCAGATTAAAATCTACTTCCAAGAGGTCTAATTTTCCAGCCTTAACTTTGGAAAAATCGAGTATATCATTGAGAATTTTTAATAAATCATTTCCACTCTTATTTATTATTTCAGTATATTCTAATTGTTCTTCAGTTAATTTTGTGTCAAGTAAAAGTCCAGCCATTCCAATTACACCATTCATTGGAGTTCTTATCTCATGACTCATATTTGCGAGAAATTCATCCTTTATATGATTTACTCTCTTTAATTCGGAGTTTAATATTGTGAGTTCTTTTGTCCTATCTAATATCTTGTCTTCAAGTTTTTCCTGAAAAGATATCAATTCCGATTGTATTGATTTTCTCCGTTCAATATTCTTTAATAAAAGTAAGATCAAAGTTAAAAGAAATAGAGAACCTAATAATGTGATAATATTAACAATATTTGAGGTTTGCCACATTTTAAAAAAAGAAACTATAAAATCATCTTGTTGTTTTAATAAAATTAATTTCCAGTTTTTTATTGATAAGTCTCTGCAGAATGATTGATATGTGTTTGTATTATATACACTTTTTTTTTTAAAAATATCAAAGGGAAGTGGTGTTAAGTTCCTATCTGCAAATTGTCTGCTTTCTTTTATTGCGTCCAAATTGTCTTTGATTATAGATTTTGAAACTTTACAAATCCATTTTTCTCTATTGCTTGCAAAAATAACTCCTGCAGGCGATATTAAAACCGTTGTGTCTTTAATCTTATCCAAATACTTATCAATTCCCAATAAACTCATTTTTACTACGAGAATGCCAATGATTTTATTCATCTCTTTTATTGGATGTGCAAGATATATGCCTCTTTTATTTGTTGTAACGCCAATTCCAGGATAGACGACTGTTTTACCTTTTAATGCGTTTATAAAATATGGTCTAAAACTATAGTTTTTACCTGTAAGTGTTTTATTATTGTCATATACCGAACATCCAATCACTGTTCCGTCTTTGTTCATTAAGTAAATGATACTTGAACTCGTTATTTCTTTGACCCCATTTAACAGGGTTAAGAGTTCAGGGTTATCTGTTTTACTAATGCCATTTAAAACATTTTTTAATGCTGGATTTGTCGATAATTTCTTTAACATATTCATACGTAAAGATATTTGAGCATCAAGGTCAAAATGAAGTTTTTCAATTGTTTTTTCAGTCTCAATTATTAAATTATCTTTGCTTTTTTTTAATGAAGCAATATAGAATAATAAGATTGCAAGAATAATCCCAATTATCCATATTGATATATAAGGTTTGTTAGTTGTCTTTTTTTTATCCACTATTTCACCAACTTGTATTATACAAATTAAAAAAAAAAAATTCAATAGTTAAAAATAATTTTAAGACCTACTAATTGTTTTAATGAAGGCAGAGAGGCAGAGAGGTAGGAGAGGCAAATAGGCAAATAGGCAGAGAGGCAGAGAGAGAGGTAGAGAGGTAGAGAGGTAGGAGAGGCAAATAGGCAAATAGGCAGAGAGGCAGAGAGTTAGAAAATTAGAGAGTTAGAAAATTAGAGAGTTAGAAAATTAGAGAGTTAGATATAGAGATATTAGATGTTTTTTAAGATTTTACTATTTGCCTCTCTGCCTCCTTGCCTATTTGCCTTCACTTCTAATGAAAATGTAGTATATGAATTGATTTAGGAGGTGCAACCCGTTTCCGGGTTGCACTATGAAGAGATTCAAATTTATTGGTCTCTCTTTAAAAATAGATAATATTATATAAAATAGACTTTATCAACCATTTATGACAAAGCTGTGACATTAAACTAATTTTACTTTTGAAAACAAAAAAAACTATTGAATAAAATAATTTTATGCTACAATAGAAGAGAGGTATGGAAATGGAAAAGTTTATTAATGTAATTAAAGAAAGATTTGTGGGAATAGTAAAATCTCCTGTTAATGTGCTTGGTAATATTATGAATGAAAAAAAGTGGCAGGGTGCTTTGGCTTTTTTACTTATAGCAAGTTTTGTTTTAACTTTAATTACTGCACCGGTTATTTTAAAATTGAATTTAGAAAATAACCCCGAATTATATTCTTCTTTACCAGCTTCAGACGGTATTTTAGTTAATGTATTAATGGGATTTGCAGCTGTGTTTGTTTATTTAGTCAGGCTTATTATTATAACTTTTTTTATATATCTGTTTTTTAGTATCTTTGGGGCTGAAGGGCTCTTTACAAATTATTTCTCACTTGTTGTAAATTCATTTTTATTGACCGTGTTTATTCCTGAACTGATCAAATCTTTTTATTTATTGATATTTGAAAGGATTGTAAATCCATTTAACCTTGGGGTTTTTCTTAATTCTACAGAAAAATCAAGCTGGCTATATTATATTTTTACCGAGATTGGTATTTTTCAGATTTGGTTTATATTTTTGATTGCCTATGGCATTTTTGGTTTTTATCAATTAAATAAGGATAAATGGGAAGAGCAGGTTTTTACTTTAAAAAAGAGTTTTATAATTGCAATTACTTATTTTATGTTTAAGTCAATTATTGTAATACTATTTTCTTATTTATTTGCGAAATTAGCTGTTGCAGCTCAACAAATGATTATGAGTAGTTAATGAAAATCAAAGATAGGCAAGTAGGCAGAGAGGCAAAGAGGCAAAGAGGTGGTTACATTTTAGATTTAGTTTTCAAATCTTTAAAAAATATTGCTAATGGACGATAGGCGATATGTGACCATTTTGAGAATGCTACAAAGGTTACAACCATTGGGACTTCAAATGCAAGATGTATTGCATACATAATATAGGTTGCCTTTGCCATTCCATAAATTCTGAAAATATGTAATAAAATACCTGTAAGGGTTATCATAAATAGAAGGGAAATAAATATCCAGTCGCTATGATGTGAAAATTTAAATACCGGCTCTTTCTTTTTCATTCGACCTGCAAAATAATAAATAGTTGAGACAAAAAAACCAAAAGTTACATAGTATCCAATCCATCTTTGAGGATGTGAAATAGGGTGGATAGTCTCTGTTTGAAACCAGTATAAAAAAACACCAATGATTGTAAACATTATAAGGTAGCTTGACATTATTAATAGATGGCTTATCCAATACAATTTCTTTCTTTCGCATTTAGCAAATTTTTTTTGGGTCAATAAATTTATTAATGCATTTTTGCCCTCTGTTATATATAATTTTAGAGGGATTTTTATTGATTTATCATCTAATATTATTTTTTTATACATATTGAAAATATTGGATAGAAGAAAGAGTGACAGGACAACCAATAATATTTCATCTGCCAATAATATAATATTTACAGGAGCAAAGGAATTTATTGGAACAATTCCATCTCTAAGAGGAATATTAAAATCTGCAAATATCCAGAATGCTCCTAATATAAGAGAAAAAATAAGAAAAATCAAACTATAATGTGCTTTTGCAGACTTATACATCATTGCAGACAGCCCCGTCCAGTCGTATTTTGAAGTAAGATATCTTCTTAAAGACATAAAAATTTCGCCTGGAACTATATTCTTTGAACATCTATCGGCACAGTCACCGCAATAATAACAAAACCATGGAGAAATGTCTTTGTTTATGACTTCTTCTGAGTTTGAATGGACATTTCTTATAATATCCTTTATGAAATTATCTCCATTATCGTCAATAGAACACGTTGCAGTGCATTCATTGCAGGTATAACAAACACTCCAGTCAGCCGTACTGTACAAAGACAATTCGTTTTGAAATCTATTGTTTTTTTCCATCCTATCATTATAATAATAAACAAAATAAAGTCAAGTTTGCTTGATTAACTTCAAAGTGTTAAAATTATAAATTGTTAAAAAATGGAGAATAAAATGCAAAAATATGAATTTAAAAAAATTGAAAAAAATCCTATGGATAATAAGATATCTATGAGTGCAAAAAACATTATTGCAGTAGCAAGTGGTAAGGGAGGGGTTGGGAAATCAACAGTTTCAGTTAATCTTGCTCTATCGCTTGTATCAAAGGGAAAGAAAGTTGGTTTATTGGATGCTGATATCTATGGTCCGAATGTACCTTTAATGCTTGGTATTAAAAATGAAAAAGTAACAACAGAGGATAATAAAATTATTCCAATAAAAAAACATGGAATGGAAATAATGTCAGTTGGTTTTATTACCGAAGAAGATAAGGCTCTTATTTGGCGTGGACCTCTTGCTATGAAATTGATTGAACAATTTTTAGGAGATGTTAAATGGGGTGAGCTTGACTATCTTATAATAGACCTGCCTCCAGGTACAGGTGATGTTCCTCTGTCAATAATTCAAAAATTGAAACTTACAGGAGCTGTGATTGTAACAACACCGCAGGAAGCGGCTGTTGCAGATGTATTAAAAATGATAAATATGTTTGAAACAACAAAAAATCATATATATGGGATTGTAGAAAACATGAAATATATTACCTGTCCAAACTCCTCAGAAAAGATTGAACTCTTTCCTAAAAGTGAAGATAATGAAGACTTTAAAGGTTTCAAATATGAAACAATAGCTGAATTTCCGTTTATTCCAGGTATTGGTAATAAGGATAAGGATGGTACACCATTTTATCTAAGATATAGAGAACACGATACAAGCATAGAGTATGATAATTTGGCCGATAAGGTAATTAAGGGTTAAAATAGGACTGTTTTTTAATATTGTGTAATAAATAAAGGACAAAAGTTCTTTGAAATTTTGGCATCTATATTGCTACATAATAGCAGGAGGTTATTATGAAAAATAAATTAATGATAATTTTAAGCTTAGTTTTAATTGTGGTTTTTTCATTTCCAGTTTATTCGGAATATAATAGAGATAATCCTGAAAATATGGAGCAATCTGCTAAATATTATGAAAATGCAAAGGTAGTCAGAGTAAAATATGTACGTGGAGAAGCCTTTATAAATCGTGGATATAATGAGGGAGTTGAAGAAGCAACGGCAAATCTCTCTGTTTTTGAAGGTGATTCTGCCGGCACTACTGATGGTAGGCTCGAAATATATCTTGGAAAGCTGAATTACCTGAGACTGGATTATGATACAAAGTTAAAATTTATAAAGGTTCCGGCATTAAGGCGTACAAAAACAACTCTACACTTGCAAAAAGGTGGCATATATCTTGATATTTCAAATATTGATGATGAAAAAGACATTGTAATACAGACTGAGGATTGTGGTCTATTCATATTGAAAAGAGGTTTATATCGAATAAATGTTAGAGAAAACGGCAAGACAGAGATATTTGTATTTGATGGTCTTGCTGAGGTAGCAGGAAACGATTATTCAAGAAATGTAAGAGAAAATCAGAAGACTGTAATGAGAAGTGGAAGTGTGATTGAACGTCCTTTTTATTTCTATTCAACTGATGATGATGATTTTGATCAATGGAATAAGACAAGAATGGGTACTTATGAACATCAGAGATATAGTTCTGCAAGATACTTGAATAAGGGATATGAAGATCAGGAATATGAATTAACCAGAGCTGGAAGATGGCAGTATAACGACGAGTATAATACTAATGTCTGGATGCCTTATAATGTAAGTTCATCATGGAGACCTTATTCAAATGGTAGATGGGTATGGAACCCGGTTTATGGATATGTCTGGACTTCTTATGATTCATGGGGTCATTTCACACATCATTATGGACGATGGCATTGGGGCTCTATGAATGGATGGTATTGGCTTCCAGGCTATAGATGGTCACCAGCATGGGTTTCGTGGTGTGGTAGTGGCTCATATTGGGGATGGTCGCCTTTGAGTTATTATAATAGACCTGTTGTTGTTATGAATGGAAGATGGAATAGAAGATATAGATATAGAAATGGTATTCCATGGAATAGCAGGTCAATGATAATTATTAAAAAAAATCAATTAATGGCACCAAGAATTAATAAGGTTTCATTGAGAAGGGGAGAATTATCCAGGCTTACAAAGAGAAATATGAAGTATAGAGGAATTGCCCCTAAAACAATTCCGGTTTTTAAGAGAGTATCTGTTATTAATGCAAGAGGTAACAAGATATCTTATAAGAGAAATGGTGTTCTATCTTATAAAAAACATAAAACATCAAATAAAACCTCACTTTATAAGAGAGCAAAAAAGACAGGGTTGACTAAGTATAAGGCTGGTGGATTAGCTACAAAACCGTCATATAAGTATTCATCGGGCAGTAAATATAAGAAAACAACAGTTTATAAAAAAAGTCCTGTTAAGTCTGCAACATCAAGGTATAAGTACAAATATAAGAGTAATGAAACTAATTCAAGGCCAGATAAAACTTATAGAAAATCAACTACTACAAAAAAGATCAAGAAAAAAAGAAGTTCACCATATACTTATAATTCAGGCACCTCTAATAAAGGTTATTCTACAAGCAGCAAAACCTATGGTACAACTTCTTATAAGAGCAAGTATAAAAGTAAATCATACTCTACGCCTACTTATAAATCCAAATACAGCTCTAAAACATATTCTGACTATACACCAAAATCGTATAGTACGCCATCGTATAAGAGTAAATCAAGTTATAAGTCATATAGTACACCTTCGTATAAAAGCAACTCAAGTTATAAGAAATCTTCGAAGTCGTACAGTACACCATCAAGAAGTTCAAAAAGCTATTCAAGACCAAAAACATCATACAAAAGTTCTTCATCAAGTAGTAGGGGAACCAGTAGTTCAAGTTCTTCTTCAAAAAAATCTAAAAAAAAATAAAGTATCATTTTTTAAATATAAAGGGGCAGATTTAGGTCTGCCCTTTTTTTTTACATATAATTAAGATAAAATTATATATGGAAATCACAGAAAAACTATATTATAAGGATAATAGAAGAATAATATTCAAGGCAAAGATAATAGAACAGTATGAGGATAAAAATGGATGGGTGGTAATACTTGATAAAACTCTTTTTTATCCTGAAGGTGGTGGACAGCCTGCAGATAGGGGTTGGATTAATGAAGTTAAGGTTAATAATGTTCAAAAAAAGAATGATATTATTATGCATTATATTTCAAAAGAGATCAAAACTGAAACTGTAGATGGCAAGATAGACTGGGAACATAGATTTAATTATATGCAACAGCATACAGGACAACATCTTATATCAGGTGCATTTTGGAAAGTTGGAAAATATAAAACGGTATCAGTCAATATGTCTATTGATTATACGACAATAGAAATTGAAACAAAAAGTATTTCGGATGTGGAATTAAATAAGGTGGAAGAACTTGCTAATGATATGATACTGGAAAATGTGCCTGTGAACAATATTATAATCAATGATAATGAACTGTCAAACTATGATTTAAGAAGAGCTTGTTTGATAAAAGGTGATATAAGACTTGTAAATTTGGGTGATTTTGACTGTGTTGCATGTGGGGGAATTCATCTGAGTTTTACAGGTGAGGTCAGATTGGTTAAGATTATAAAAACTGAGAAAATTAGAGGGAATATAAGGGTATATTGGAAGATAGGTAATCGTGCTTTTGTTGATTATAGTAATAAAACTAGAATTGTCTCAAAATTGAAAATTGCTTTAAACTCAAATGAGGATGATCTTGATAAAAAGGTAGATCAGCTTAAAAATGAAATTGAAGATATAAAGCATAGTAAAAAAACTTTAGAAAAAAAAATCATTGAATTTTATAAAGAGGATTTATTAAGAAAATTTACTGGTTCAGTTCAGCATAAGGAGTCATCTGCTGATACAACGATGCCTGTACTGGTCGCTTCCGGTGATATCTCTGCTGCTAACGCAAAAAATTGTGCTCAATTTTTTTCTCCTGGTCCTCAGTCGTTCGGGCGTTCCTCACTCCCTGCGGGGCACGCTGCAGAGAAAGTCACCTCACGCTTAAATTGGCTTGGTAATGATATAGAAAGTAAAGTTATTATAAAGAAATGGATAAATGAGGATGACCAATTAGTATTAAATTTGGTTAAGTCGTTAATAATTGAAAAAAATATAATTTTATGTATGTTGAATAAAACGGATAAAAATATTAAATGGATAATAGCTTGCTCTGAGGATATTGATTTTAATTTTAATAATATAAGGGATAATTTACTCAAACCTTTTGATTGCAAAGGTGGTGGAAAACACCCGATATGGCAGGGTGTTGGAAATATAAAGCTTGATGAAGAAGGGTTTTTGAATAAATTTGAGAAAATAGTTAGAAAAGAAAAAAACACGCCCGGAGAGATTCGAACTCCCAACGCATAGATTCGAAGTCTAACGCTCTATCCATTGAGCTACGGGCGCATATTTTAATTTATTTTACCATAATATAAAGATGAGTAAAATAGAAAA
>JAOZTV010000334.1 GCA_029939015.1 Candidatus Aminicenantota bacterium | reverse complement strand
TTTAAAAATAATACCTGATACCTGCATATAGTCTCATATTTGAAAACTTAATATCAGTTGTAATATCTCCATCAACTTCATGTATGATATCAGGGTCTATTATAATTGTTTGTTCCCCAATTTGATCATAAAACAATTCCGTTGTTACCTTCCATTTATAATTTTTTACAGGGAGGAAAAAGTATTCAATACCTATATAATAATCAAAGGACATTGCTATACGTTTTTCATATTCTAAAGCGATATTTCCACCTTTCAACATTTCTGATTCAGATATTTCTATATCTAAGGCGTACCAGTTCAGTCTATACTCCGTATCTGTTTCAAAGGCTTCGGCAAATCCTACCTTGCCATAAAGATTTGTCTTAGTTGATACAAGAGATAAACCTCCTTTAATGACAACTGAAGAACTTGCTGAAATTGGTTTTCTAAAAAGTATTCCTATTGTATAGGGTGTAAAATTTATTCTGCCTTCTTTTTTTAACCAGTCTGCTGACATAGAATCATATTCGCCATCAAACCATGTATAATCTAAATCATAATATGAGTTTGAATCAATATTATAGTTAATAGAAGAGTAGGAAAGATAAAAACCAAAGTTTTCTTTTATCATCCATCTGAGACCTCCTGAAATATTGACTATTTTATTTTGAATATTATTGATAATTGATGCTTTTTCAGTTACGTCAACAAAATAAGTGTCCCAATTCCAGTTAAGCCCTGTATCACTCTGATTCTTTAAAGGAAAAACTCCAAGGTCTATATTTAATTCTAGTTTTTTTGCTTCTAAAATAGTATTAATGGGGAAAACAATTATAAGTATTATTAAGATTAGTTTCATTTCAAGTTTCATTTTCATGTCTAATTTCTCCTTTTTTTTATACCTAATCTGGCACAGCCAGAACCAAATTTTTATAGGCAAGGAGGCAGAGAGGCAAATAGTAAGATCTTAGAGACACCTTAAAAATTTCTATGTCTACTCCTTGCCTCTCTGCCTACTGCCTATTGCCTTCGTTAAAACAATTTGTTGGTTTTAACGGTGCTGTAAGCACCTATAGATAAGTATGTGATTGCAAGACATATTATCGTGGAGGATATATTTATTGCAATACAACCACACACAAACCTAAATGATAAATGTTTATTTTCTTTTACTTGCCGATCCACCTGAACTACTTTGTGAAGAAGTAGAACCACCTGAACTGCTTCGGGAATAGCTACTTCCACCCTTATATGCACTATGGCTATTCTGTTTTGGATGATTCTTTAAGAATTTTCTATATACTCTTATATTATCACAAACAACAGAATTGGTTTTACTAAAATATCTTATGTTTACATTTTTTTGTATTGCCCATTTTGTGTCAGGGTTAAAATCTTTAAAGTTAATCTTAGTAAGTTTATTCTTAATTATTTTACTTACTGATTTATTAAATTTACCCGGTGTTTTTAATTTTTGAAGAGTATTTGTCCTGCTTCCTACATCAATTGGTTTTAATAGAGGTGCTTTAGCAAATTTATATCGCAAATTATTTTTCTTGATTATCTTGGGCTGGGAAATTGATTTCTTTAGTCTTGAAATATAACTTCTATTCATCTTTGAAATTATTTTTTTAATATGAACAGGCATTTTTATTTTTTTCTTGCTTAGTGGCCCATATTTTTTGATATAATCTTTTTCCCATGCTCTTTTTCCATCTTCTCTAAATCTATAATAGAGTTTCAAATCACCATATTGTTTGTCTAACCAATAGTGAATACCGCTATGAGCATACCATTCAAACCAGTCAACATTATGAAATCTTGATGAATACATAGCGTACTTTGCTGCAAAAGGAAATGTTCTTCCGCCATTAAATGCATCACCAGGTATCCATACCCAGCCGGATTTTTTCATAAATACCCATGTTCCAAGCTGTGAAGGAGCCCAGCCCCATTTTTGAGATGGTATTAAATATAATTTGTCATTAATGACTTTAAATTCAGATCCAAAGAAAGGTCTCTTATTAAATGCAAATGATTCATCATAAGGACTCCAGACATAACCATAGATATCATCATATACCCATTTACCATAGGCTGATGACCATTCTTCCGCCCACTTAATAATTCCTTTAGAAAATCTATAAACAGGTTTTGGAACTTTGCTCTTACCCTTATGCAGTTTATCAAAGTTCTTGTTTATGTCAGTATTCCATGCAAGAAAATCCTTATGAAGTGTTTTTTTGCTTTTGATAAGAACATTGTCAGAGTTAACTGTATAGGCATTTTTAGATTTTATTCTTCCGTTTTTAATTGTCTTTATGTCCACGCCATATATGATATTTATCTTCCCTCTGAAAACATTAAAATCTGTATTCTTGTTTTTATACTGTATAATGGCAGTTGAAAATTTATTGAAAAGTGCAGCTGAGTTTTCCGTTTTTATCTGAAATATTTCTTTATTATAAACATTAGCCATTATGTATAAGGCTCCTTCAGATAATTCAAAAGTAGAAATACTCTTCTTTGTTGTTAAGGTTTGAGCTTTAATAGTGATAATCTTTAGAATACTATTATGATCCAATCTTATCAAAGTACCATTATTAAATTGAATCTCACATCTTGATTTTCCAGCTGAGATAATCTTATCACCTGCAATAATTGGAAGATTTAAGATAGCCTTGTCCTTTTTGCCATTTAATCTCTCAACAAAGATCTGAGAGTCTGGTTCAACATAAGAAATGTGTCCATATTCTGCTCTTAATTGATCAGAAAACAAGAAAAACGACATAAGTATAAACAAATAAATCATTAACTTTTTTTTCATTTTGTAGCCTCCTTTTTAATATATTTTACAAGCAATTCTTATGCCAAGTTATGTTTTAGTTAAATGTACTTTTTTTAACACATTTTTAAAAATTAAAGTTACAAAAATAGGACATACATTATTATATTTTTTACCTTTATAAAAAAATCTGTTAAAATATTATTTTGGAGGCATTATGAAACTTATATCTTTTATTTTAATATTTTTTCTTTCAATTTTATCTTTTGCTGTTGTTGAAAAAGCTAATAGTGAAGAGGGTATTATGAGATTTGAATATCGTGTTATTAACAGATCTAATAAAACTGAAAATATTAATTTTTATTTTACATTACCTAGGAATAATGAAAGACAAGAGGTCTTTTTGGTATATCCTGAACCTGGATTTAAAAAAATAATGAGAGATAAGTATGGAAATAAGATTGTTATATATGAAGAAAAAAATATGTTGCCAGGTGAAGTAAGAACTCATGGCTGGATGGCCCATGTTAAAATGCATGCTGTTGTTTATAGAAAAAATGATAAAAAACAAATGCTTAGTAAAGAAGAGAAAAATCTATATTTAATGGATAAAGAAAATTATAGAATAAACGATCCTGTTATTATCAATATAAAAAATAATATTATAAAAAAAGACGATACAAATT
>JAOZTV010000333.1 GCA_029939015.1 Candidatus Aminicenantota bacterium | reverse complement strand
ACAAAAAAAACATATATTAAAACTTCTGAAATCAACTCAAAATATTCTCTAAATATCCCTGTCTCTTTCCGTTTTTCTTCCAATATTTTTTTTTCTTCTAATTTTCGTTCTTTTTTTTTTTTAAAATACTCTTTTATCATTATAGGATTTTACTCTAAAATGAATTGAAAATCAATATCATGAAACCCAAATTGAACAATTAATCACTCAGTTTAGATTCAATAAAACCAATAGCCTTATTTTTATCTCCATTCATAATAACAGACATTTTTTTGTCATCAAATAAATCCTTTACTGAAATAACCTTAACAACATCTGACATTTTTTTTTCAACAGAAACATAATCCGACAAACAATTTCTAGAATTCATCATTAAATCTATATTAAAAAAGCTCTCCTCCCCATCAGGGTAAATCGGCAAATATTTAATGTCAGCTTCAACAAGATCCTGAAAAAAATGTGTACCAAATGATAACTCAGGTACATATCCATCCTTATTATATGCTAATTCAATTAACATTGATGTATTATTTATACCACTATACGTAACAGGTACACCTAATTTAATATCTCCCCTACTTCCCCATCTACCAGGTCCAATCAAAATAAACTTTTTTGAAGGGAGCTTTTTATTTAAAACTGAGACAATTTTAGCGATTTCCTTCATATCAGATAATTCAGATAAATTTCCATAATTATCACCATCAACATAAACAATATATTCAATATCAGGAACAAAACCTGAGGTAATATATTTTGATGCAATAAAGACAGTTTCGTTTTCTTTTACATTTTTTGGTAAATCTTTTGTCACACTTGACTTTGATTGACTCTGTGGACGACATTGCAATATATAGATATTTTTACCATCACAGGCAAATTCAACATCAACTGGTGAATTAAAAGCTTTTCGTAAAGCTTTTAGTATGACATCCATCTCACCTAAAAAACTTGAATTATCCAATAAATTTTGAAAGGTTATAAGCATATCGGAATCTTCAGGATCCCATAATATGCCAATAGGCGGTGCAATATCTCCAAATTTATTAATAGAAATAATTTTATCAATACCAGGTATTTTATCGGCAAATTCTTTTAATATATCATTAACATTTTTAGTTTCAAATAGGTTAGTCTTTAAATTTATGACATCAATTTTATTTTGAGCGTATTTTATAATATCTTCTGACCTTATATTGACTCTAATTCCAGGCTGTCCAGGTGATGCCAACATTGAATAATCATCACTGACTCTGTCAACTGCTCTGGTTCCAAGTCCTGCAACTATCCTAACTACGCCATCTTCTCTTTTAATTCGTGAAGACCATCTAAATTCATTATTTGAAAAAGCAACGCCTGCAAAGGTAGGGAAAAAATAATCTCCAACTTGATTACCAACAACTTCCTGAATCAATATCCCCATCTGTTCTTGAAAATCTATCAACCCTCTTTCCTTTCTATATTCTATAGGGTCAGGTCCAAATGTACTTGCATAAACCTCAGCAATAGCATCAAGCAATGCACTCAATCTTTCTTTTATATCGCCTGTGTTTGAAAGAAACAGACTCTTATATTTACCTGAAAAAGCAGCACCAAAGCTATCTTCCAATAAACTCGAAGACCTTACAATAATTGGTTTTTGTCCAATTTTCCTAAGTAATTCTTCAAGTTTTTTCTCAATTTCAGGCGGGAAATATGAATTTTTAAATATTTGTTGTAGATATGGATATTCTCTTCTAACCTCATCTGTACTGAGATATTTAAGACTAAGCATTTCTTCAAGAGTATTATAGTGAATAAAATTCAGTATTGTATCCGATGTAAGATACCAGCTATTTGGAATTTTAATATTTTCTAATAATGGATTATTTATCTTTTCATCTGCAATTATTTTATAGGCAAGTATTAAACCAGAACTCTTACCACCTAATTTACCAGCACCCCTTGCAGCTCCAATTACATTTCCCAATAAATTATTAAATTGGCTTACCAATAAATAATGCTTAGCAATATTTATATATTGTAAATTATCTGAGAAAAACCTTCTTATTAAAAAAACTCGAATATTTATAAACTCATCGTCTGAAAGATACATTTCTGCTCTTGGGATTTTCATAAATTTTGATAATACACCAGATATTTCAGCAAGAGATATATTTGGATTTTCAGATGCAATAGTTAAAAACCGACTTCTTTCACGACCAAGTAAAAACTTTATTTGATCAGCTATATCTTCATCCTTAATATTATTGCCGGCAATTTCAAAAACTTTATCGGAAAAGGCCTTTAGTGAATCTAGATCTTTCTTAGGATGAGGCATATTGGCATAAAGAGAATTCAATTTACCATCATCACTTGCTTCTGTATCCATTCCTTTCATAAGCTTTGCAATCTCCGGGATATCTGAGGAAAACAAATAATGTATCATTCTTCTTACAATCCTTTTCAGTAAAGACACATCTATTGTTTCAAGAGTATCAATAATTAATCGCCATTCAGGTTTTACTTTTTTATCTTCCATTTTCCATCCTTTTATTCTAAATTTATTTATGTTTAAATTATTTCAGGTAAACAAAATGACAATTTATAATTATCATCACAATGCCCACATTTTATTATTAAATTTAACTTCTGACATTTTATTCCTTTTTCAACAAAAAACTCCGAACTATACGTACTATTACAATTTTGACATTGCCTTCTGGTTACAAGAAGTATTTCTACAGATTTATTCCCTTTTGCTTTATATACCCATTTTTTTTTATTTATTATAAAGTCACTAACTCCATCTTCCCTTAACTCTTCTAATAGTTCTGTAAAAAATTCAATTGTCTTTTTTCTCTTCCTTTCTGCAATTTCTTTACCACTTTTTGTTCTCATATTCAAAGGTAAAACAGACGAATAGGTTAATTCTTTACTTAATGACTTTAAAATTGATTCATTTATATTTTTCCCACGAAGTACCATTTTTGTAAAGAATACTGCAATACCTACATTTCCAAATTTTGAAAGAAAATCTGCATCATGTATAATATCTGCAATCTCATTATTATTTTTATTTTCATCATATAGGCTTAATAGTGCATTTTTTACCTTACTAATATCATTAATCTCAAGTCCATATTTACTTAATACCTCTTCCGCAATTCGTGATGCAATTTCTTCTTCAGGTGTATCGTCTATATGATAATCACCATTCACAAACTTACCTGAATCATGAAATAAAGCAGTCAACTCAGGCAAAAATGGGTCTAAACCCTCTGACTTTGCAAGCTTTTTTGCAATCGAAGCAACATGGATTGTATGTTCCCATAAATAACCAACAGCAGGCTCATTATTCTTTATTGAAAACTCCAACTCCCCACTATCAATTATTTGCTTCAAAGACTTTTTTATTTCATTAAATTTTTTTTTCATTAAATATAATTATAGAATAAATAAATAAATAAAACAAATTTT
>JAOZTV010000332.1 GCA_029939015.1 Candidatus Aminicenantota bacterium | reverse complement strand
GCGAACCTTGTAAATCTCTGGAACCACCTCTTGAAAGAATGGCTGCTGATTATGGTTCATCAGTAAATATTATTAAAGTAAATGTAAATGACTGTCCTCGTACATCTTCAAAATATATGGTAAGAGGCTTACCAACCATCCTTTTTATTAAAAATAAAAGCGTTCAAAGTCAGTTAGTCGGAGCAGTACCCCCTGCTTTAATAGAACAAAAACTAAAAGAACTTATTGCATAAACCAAAACTGAGGCATTGCTCAGTTTATCATAAATAAATTTTTCAATTATTTTCCTTTCTATTGACAAAATACCACATATTTATATTCGGTTCTTAGCCAGCGACTAGTACTGCTATGCATAAATCCGTACCCACTATGGAAGTGGGACTTTAGTCCCGCCTAAGTAATATATTTTGTTAGTGATTGGCGAGGCTAAAGCCTCACTTCCAAAAACACAAAAACAAAAGTGGGTATGGACTTACGCCTAGAAGTACTATAGTAATATCATTTAACCTCTATGGGTTTAGCCTTATGATAATGAAAAAATTCCCCTTTGTTATTAAAGGGGAATTTGTGTTTATATTTTATTGATTCTTAAAAGAATACTAGTGTTACAACTATAAATGCAGGTAGGAGATAGATGAATGAATATTTAATCATATATCCAAAGAAACTTGGCATCTGTATATCGTTTTCTTCTGCAATTGATTTAACCATAAAGTTAGGAGCATTCCCAATATAAGTCATTGCGCCCATAAATACAGCACCTGTTGAAATTGCCTGTAGGAAAATTTTCTTTGTAGTCATAAGTAGTGGAACAGCATCTACCTCAGCCATACCAGGGAAAAATTTTCCAAGAGCAGTATTAAAGAAAGTCAGATAAGTTGGAGCATTGTCGAGGAAAGATGATAAACCACCTGTTACCCAGAAATAATGCATAGGCTCTTTTACTGCACTTACAATAAAACCTAATGGACCTGTTTCACCTGCTTTTAAAAGAGCAAGAGCAGGAATAATCGTCATAAATATACCAGCAAATAGAATTGCAACTTCCTGAATTGGAAACCATGTAAACCCATTTCCTTCTCTTATAATCTTCTTAGTTGTTTTAAGAGATAAAATACCCATTAAAACAAGAAAAACATCTCTTACTATATTTTGATAACCAAGGTGAATTCCGAATATATTTGCTTCAGGAAGTTTAACCATACCAGAAAATAATACACCGACGATTACACCAACGAGAAAAAATGCATTATGCCAACCAAGAATACTAATTGGTTCTTTTTCTTCTACTTCATTTTTATCTTCAACAATATTTTCTTTTTTTAAATAATAAGTATCAAGGAAGAAGAACATAGTTAATAAAATACCACTTAATAATGCCATGTGAGGAAATAAACTGAGGGTCCAGAAAAATGACACATTATGTAAAAATCCCAGAAATAAAGGAGGATCGCCAAGAGGAGTTAAAGAACCACCAATATTGGCAACAAGAAAGATAAAAAAAACAATTATATGTACCTTATTCTTCCTATGGGCATTTGCTCTTATTATTGGACGAATTAACAGCATGGCTGAACCTGTTGTACCGATTACAGATGATAATAGCGTACCTATCATTAAAATTACAAGGTTTGTAATTGGTTTACCCTTAATTTTCCCCTTTAATAAAATTCCACCTGAGATTGTAAAAAGTGCCCATAGTAGAATTATAAAGGGTATATAGTCAATTAAATATATATGTAAAATTTCGTGTATTGCCTCACCCTTATAAACAATAAGGAAGGGAACAGAAAATGCCAATGCCCAAAAAGCAGATAGTTTACCAAAATTATGATGCCAGAACTTTGGTGCAAATAACGGCAATAGAGCAATAGACAGGAGTATTCCAACAAATGGAATCGCTGACCAAATTTTAAGTCCTTCTAAACTACTACCATGATTTGCTTCATGTTTTTGACCATCATTACCATGTTCAGTCTGATTGGACTTCGTAATTCCATGTTCTGTAATTTTTACATTATGCTCATCAACTTTCTTTTCAGCAGACGGCGTTTCTGTATCTGATATCAAGAAACCTGACCCAATAAATACTAAAATCAAAAATAAAACTGAAATTTTTTTTACCATTTGAATCTCCTCACATATTATCTATACAGTATTTTATAAAAAAAAGCTCTTTTTGGCAATAGGAAACAGTTTATAATGAAATAAACATTAAAATTGTAGCAAAAATTATCATAATTAAAACAGGTGGGATTAGATATTTATATACTTTAATAATATTTGATTTAAAATATTCATTGGTTAGTACAAGACAAAGGTGTACAGGTGACAATAATATCCCGGCAAATCCGGTTACATATATGTATATTGATATAGCTTCAAAAACCTCAGGTGCTAATTGTGAAATTAATGGTAATAAAATTGGGTAGGCAATTATTATAAATGCTGTATTTACACCGGTCAAAAGCCCCATTGAAAATGAAACAAAGAAAGAAATTAAAACAATTATGACAATTGATGGTTTAAATAATAAAAACCCATCTGAGATATTAGATATTTTAATTATCTGCTGAAAAATCATCACAACAGTAATTAAAAGCATAATATCAACAATTTTTTTTGAGAAAAAAACTTCAATTATTTCCTTAATTCTTACCTTTTTTATAATTGTCAATAAAAAAGCAGATATAAACAAACCAAGATAAAGAGGCATAGAAATTAGAAAGAATAAGAGTAATACAATAAAAATTGGCCACATACTCAAAAATATATTCAGAAAATCTTTACTTTTTTTTTTATCTTTCCTATTTGCTGCATTTTTAATACTATTTTTTTTAAAATAATAATTTGTAATAATAATTCCAAGAATGATATTTAATACAGAAAATGGTAATTGCAAGAGAATAATTCTCTTCAAAGATAAGCCTGATAGGGATTGAAAAAATAGCAAACCTGCATAAATAGGCCAAATAAATTCCCAGATATGACGAAACCAGTAATTTATAAAGGTTTTAAACTCAGGCTTAATATCTAATCCTTTCAAGCTTTCTTCAACCAGAGGAGCAGAAAACAAAGCACCACCGGGCATTGGTAAAAAACCAATAAATGCCGGCAAAATTAGAGAAATTTTCCGTCTGTCATTGATTAAATTTTCCAATGCTTTAATCAATTTTTCAAACATTCCCTTTGAACGCTGAATAGAACTGATATAAATTACAAGAATAATTATCACATAAAGTTGCAGAGTTCTTGGCTCAATCAATATATCAAAAGAGGAAATTAAAGCATATTTAATATTAATTTGAAATAAAAGAATAGAAAGAATAGTAATTGAAAAAATTGACAGATAAAGACTAAACTTTAACCTCAAAAAAACTATCAAGGACAAAATTATTGCTATAATTTTAATCAGAACCATATCAAATTGTTATTATATCCTTTCTTTTCTTCATGAAGAAAAGAAAT
>JAOZTV010000063.1 GCA_029939015.1 Candidatus Aminicenantota bacterium | reverse complement strand
TTTCACCGAAATCAACTGGAGATACTAAAACAAATTTTTCGGTTGAAATATCAGGCAATTCAACACTTGCAACCCATAGATTTACATCTTCTTTAGCAGAAAACAAGGGCGTCAACTCATCTTTATCAATAAATGAAACTCCTTGAAATTTCATATCTAATCCAAGGTTTTCTTTAATTGGAACCTGACATGATGCAAACATTTGATTTAAACCTTCACCGAAAGCATCCTTATCATCGTCATTTATCTCATCAGAAAAGGAATCTAAACCAATCATTAAATTTGAAACTATTGAGATAAGTTTGTTTTTTGTCATAAAAGCTATTTTTGCATCACCTTCTGCATAAGACATTGAAACATAAGAGTCATAGGCTTCTGCTTTTCCCGGGATATCAGCTGTTTTTATTTTTTCAATTGGCTCTATTACAACCTTAACGTCCTTACCTAAAATTGTATTAAAAACAGACGTCCAGTTCTCCACAAATAAATTTGATAATTGTTCTGTATTACTCATTTTTAAACTCCCTTTGTATGATATCAGCTATCTGTACCGATTTTTTTTTTTTATTTCTAAATTCATAAGCTGAAAATTTTTCAACACCATTTAATAAAACATTTAAACCATCATTAACCCCTGTTTCAAGTTTAATCACATCTCCAACATTTATGTCAAGAATATTTTCAGTTGTAAGCGTATTGCCTGTTATTGAGGCTTCCATTCCAATTTTTGTTTTAAGTAAATTTAATTTTATTTTTTTCAACTCTTCAACACTCATTTTTGCCCTATCTGCATACCAGTCTTGAGAAAAACGATGTGCAATTGGCTCCATAACAATTGAAGGAATACAAAAGTTCATAAACCCCTTTGCTTCACCAACCTTTAATTCAAAGACTATAAGAATAACAATTTCGTTAGGAGCAACAACCTGTATAAGCTGAGGAGATGTTTCAGTTGCAACGATCTTCATCTTTAATTCAATTATTTGCTTCCAGGATTCAATTAAATCCTTTAGAATGAGTTTGACTACACCTTCAATAAGTTCTCTTTCAATATCTGTAATAATCCTCATGCCACCACCAAAATCTTCTCCCTTACCACCAAGTATTTTATCAATCATTGGGAATAATATCTTTGGATTTATTTCAAGAACAGCACTACCTTCAAGAGGATCCATTGCTATTGCATTAAAGTATGTGGGATCAGGTAATGAGAGTATAAATTCTGCATAGGTAAATTGTTCTACAGAATATAGATTCACATCAATTAGAGCCCTTAAATATGCCGATAAAGAAGAAGAAAAGTTTCGCGAAAACCTGTCATGAAGATAATGAAGAGATCGCAACTGTTCTTTTGAAGCTCTATCAGGTCTTCTGAAATTATAAATTGAAACTTTTTTATCTGAAATATCTGTTTTTTTCTTCTTTACTTCTTCTTTCTTTTCAGGTGCTACTACTTCATCATCGTCTGAAAATTCATTTAACAGCGCATCTACTTCATCTTGCGATAATATCTTAGCCATTATAATACCTCCATCATTTCTACACCATTTTTTGTAGCAGTTTCAACTATTCTACTTCTTAAACGTAAAACAGCTGAAGTTCTTATCTGAGATATCCTTGATTCTGATAATTTAAGAATCTCTCCTATCTCACTTAAATTCAATTCATCTATATAAGATAAACTGAGCACAAGTTTTTCTTTTTCAGGCAGATTATCAATTAATTCTGCTAATATTTTTTTCATTTCTTCTTTTTCTACAATAAAAGTTGGAGAATTACTTTTTTCATCTGAAAAATATTTTAATACTCTGTCTTCTTCAACCATTTTGAGTTCATCTTCCTGAGAATATCTAAATACTCCAATAGCCACACCCCGCGAATCATCCAATAATTTATAAAAATCACCAATTTTCATTTTCATCTCTTTGGCAACTTCTTCATCCATTGCAGGGCGACCCAGTTTTTGTTCCAATTCTTTATAAACTCTTTCAATATCCTTAATTTTTGATCTTAAACCACGTGATGCCCAATCAAGATTTCTCAATTCATCAAGTATTGCACCTCTAATCCTTAAAGAAGCATAAGTAGAAAACTTCACTTTTTTCATTGGATCAAATTTATTTATCGCATCAATAAGTCCTAAAATACCAGTATGGATTAAATCATCCAACTCAATTCCAGCGGGAATTCTCACAGCAATCTTTAGAGCTATGATCTTTACAAGCTGTAAATTATCAAGTATTTTTTTGTCAAACTCAACTTTTTCCATTTATATTAACCTTTTTTATTATCTTCTTGGATATCCTTGTCAAATCCTTACTACATTCACTATCAGGGTATTTTAATATTACAGGTACCTGCTGTCTTACAGACCTGATAATATTATTATCTTTTGTTACATAGCCCATAGTACTTATATTTTTATTCAAAAATTTATTTGTCGCCCTAGCTAATTTCAGATATAATTCAGAAGCCTCATTTGCATCATTTACCATATTTGCAATAACTGAAAATTTCTTAAAACTATCAAGTTCAGTTACAACCTTTACAACTGCATAGGCATCAACTATAGATGTTGGTTCAGGACTAACAACAAGAAATACTTCATCAGAGGCAAGTAGCAATGAAATGACATTATCAGATATACCAGCTGCTGTATCAATTATTAACACATCATTGTCTTCTTTTAACCTCTCCATTTCATTATGAAGAATAATTTCCTGCTCATCAGACAACTGGGATAATGACTGTATTCCTGAACCAGCTGGCACAATTTTTATACCATTCTTTTCAACTATAATATCTTCAATTTTTTTATTGTTTTTAAAAAGGTCTGTCAAATCAAACTCAGGATCAATTCCAAGAAGAATATCAATGTTTCCAAGACCATAATCTGCATCAACAACTGCAACTTTCAAGCCTGTTGCTGCAATAGCTACAGCAAGATTAACTACTACATTTGTTTTACCAACACCTCCCTTTCCCGAGGTAATAGCAAAGGTTTTAACCTTTTGTTTTTCTTTTATATTTTCAGTTAATTTAAATAAACCTGCTGCCTGATTCATAAGCTTCTCCTTCTAGTAAATATCTTATTTGCAAATCTTCTTGAATATGCAATTTCAATATCTTCAGGAACCTGTTGACCTGTTGTAAAATATGCAATAGGAATGTCTGATTCCATTTTAAGATTAAATAAATTCCCTAAACTGATAGTTTCATCTAATTTTGAAAAAATAAATTTTTCAGGATTAAATATACTATATTTTTTATATATATTTTTAAGGTCTTCTGATTTGGTGGTTGCACTGAGAATTAACATTATTTCCCTTTGTTCCATTGGAATTTCCTTAATAATTCTGTCTATTTCTTCCAAACCCTTGGTGTCTTCAACACTCCTGCCAGTAGTATCAACAAATACAATATCATAAGATTTCAATTCATCTAATCTAAAACTTAAATCTTTTCTATCATAAACAGAATAAAATGGAACATTCAGGATTTTTGCATAAGTGCTTAGGTGTGCCTCTGCTCCTATTCGATAATTATCATTTGTTATTAATGCAACTCTTTTTGATTCCATTAATTTATAATAAGATGCAAGTTTTGCAATAGTAGTTGTTTTGCCTACACCTGTTGGACCCACAAGAGTAATAACCTTTCTTTTACCATTAACAATCTTGATAGGTGATGGATTTCCTATTAAAGCTTTAATAATTTCAAATACTTTTTTTTTAATATCTCTATCATTATAAGCCTGACCTGTTATCTGAAAAACAAGGGTGTCAACAATTTTTTTAGATATTTTCTTTTCAACACCTGCTTCCATCAGATCAAGAAAAATTTCAAGATAAATTCCTTTAAAATCCGTTTGATTATTAAGCTCAGTTGAGTTTTTTCTCAGGAGCAACCTTATTTCCTCAACTTCCTGCTTTAAAGGAAGAATCTCATCTTTAAGAAATAACATTGATTCGAGTGTTTTATCATTATTTGATCCATTCAGTATATCATTTTTATCAAAGGGTAAAATCGGTTGTTCTATTTTATTATCAAGTTTATCAAGCTTATTTATACCATATTTTTTATTTAATAAATTTTTTGAAATATTATCTTTTGTCGAGCTAATATCATCACTTGCAGCTGTCACCTCTATCATATTTTTCTTTCCAATATTTAATGCCCCACTACTGACAACTTTTTTTGTTGAAAGAATATAAGCATCTGAACCAAGATCTTTTTTAATCTTACCCAAGGCCTCATCAACTGAATTCACAAGATATTTTTTTATTTTCATTATTCAATTACCCCTAATGATACAATTTTTACATTTTTTGGAACTTCTGAAGCCGATAATATAACCAACTCAGGTATAAATCTCTCTAATAACTGTCTTAAATGTGACCTTATAATAGAAGAACATAATAGTATAGGCTGTACTTTAAGACCGGATTTTTCAACTGTATTTTTAATTTTATTTATAATATCCTGCGCTTCTTCAGGTTGTATTATCAACTGTTCTGTTTCATTTATTCTCTGTATTTTACTGCTTAAAGAATTCTCTAATTCTCCACCTAAAACCAAAACTGGCAGATCATTATTTGCAGTAATATAAGGTTTCACCAATGAGCGTGATAGAGCCTGCCTTACAAGTTCTGTAAGTACTGATATGTCTTTTATGTTAGCAGCATAATCCGCAAGTGTTTCAAGTATCGTTCTTAGATCAAATATTGAAACTTTTTCTTTTAATAAATTTTGCAATACCTTCTGAACAGTTCCTATATTCATAAGATTTGGTATTAATTCCTCTATTACTTTAGGATATGCTTCGCCTAAATTATCAACAAGATGTTGAGTTTCCTGTCTTCCTAATAATTCATAAGAATATGATTTTATTATCTCTGTAAGATGTGTTGTTATTACAGTTGCAGGATCAACTATTGTATAGCCGTATAATTGAGCCTGTTCTCTATCATCTTCAGGAATCCAATATGCTTCTAATCCAAAGGCTGGTTCTTTAGTTTTAATACCATTTAATTTGCCTTCAGCATTTCCGGGGTTAATTGCAAGGTATTGTGATGACATAACCTCACCTTTAATAATAGGAACCCCCTTTAATAAGAGTTGGTATTCTTTAGATTCTAATTGAAGATTATCCCTTATCCTTACGGGAGGCACAATTACACCAAGTTCAACGGCAAGTTGTTTTCTCATTGATTTAATTCTCTGTAAAAGTGTACCTCCCTGTGATTGATCAACAAGTTGTATAAGAGAATATCCGATTTCAAGCCCGAGAAGATCCACTTTTAATAAGGATTCTATTCTTTCTGGAGGTGCAACTGCTTCCTGTTTCTCCGTTTTAATTGCTTCCTGAACATCTTCTGCTTTTTGTTTTTTTACCTGATATGCAATATATGTAACAATTCCACCTATTACAAAAAATGGTATTTTAGGCAATCCCGGAATAACGGATAAGGCAAGAATCGCTATCCCTGACAGCATTATTGGATTTGAATTAACCATAGTCTGCTTAACAATATCGTCACCAAGTGTACCTTCTGAAGCAGCCCTTGTTGTTATAATACCACCTGAAATAGTAACCAATAAAGAAGGTATTGCAGCCATTAAGCCATCACCAATAGTTAAGATAGTATAAGTACTGCCTGCTGTTGCAAAATCCATATTCTTTTGAAACATTCCAATTAATATGCCCCCGATAATATTAACAAGTGTAATAATTATTGAGACTGTTGCCTCATTGGTAGTAAATTTAATAGCACCATCCATTGAGCCATAAAAGTCAGCTTCTTTCTCAATTCGTGTTCTTCTATCCTTTGCCTCTGTTTCTGTTATCAAACCTGAATTCAAATCAGCATCAATACTCATCTGTTTGCCAGGCATCTTATCTAAGGTAAACCTTGCTGCAACTTCCGATGCTCTACCAGCACCTGAAGCAACTACAATTTTCTGAATTGCTATGATAATAACAAAAACAACAATTCCTATCATAAAACTACCACCAATAACAAAGGCACCAAAGGCACCAATAACATTACCCGCAGCATATATGCCCTCATCTCCTTTAAGTAGTATAAGCCTTGTTGAAGATATGTTTAAGGCAAGCCGGAATAAGGTAGCCATAAGCAGGATAGATGGATAAACAGAAAAGTCAACTGGATCCTTAACATAGGTAGATATTAATAAAATCCCAATTGACATGACAATATTAATTGTAAAAAACATATCTAAAATACCACCTGGAAGTGGTACAAGAATTAAAAATACTATTGATATTATACCAATTGGAGCAACAAGATGTCCATGCTCCTTTAATACCATTGAAAATGCGTTTGAAGCCATTATTTATCCTACCTTTTTCCCTTTAAGTTTATATATATATGCCAGAATTTCTGCAACTGGTTTAAATAATTCATTTGGGATAAATGAATTAATCTCAACTACTGCATAAATACCCCTTGCTACGGGTGGGTTTTCTATAATTGGGATATTATTTTCCTTTGCTACTTTTTTAATCTTTTCTGCTATAAGATCCTTACCCTTTGCAAGTAATTTAGGAGATGCCATTTTTTTATATTTATATTCAAGAGCTACTGCATAATGTGTCGGGTTAGTAATTATAACATCTGCCTTTGGTACATCTGCCATCATTCTTGACATAGCCATCTCAAATTGTTTCTGTTTTCGCTTTCCCTTTATTTTAGGATCACCCTCCATCTGTTTATATTCGTCCTTGATATCATCTCTTGACATTTTTAATTTTTTCATATATTGATATCTCTGCCATATATAATCCAATACAGATAAGATCATTAAAAATATTATAATATTAAAAGCTAATTTAAAAAATACTGAACCCATAAAAGTCAAAATATCAGTTAATGAGGAATGTGGAAGATTTATTATTCCTTGTAATTCACCTTTTATTGTATAAAAACCAATTAATCCAATAATGATTACTTTTACAATAGATTTAAATAATTCAAAAAGTGAATTTATCGAAAAAATAAGTTTTTTTAAGCCCTTAATTACATTGAATTTATCAAATTTAATTTTAAGATTTTCACTTATTATCATAAAACCACCAGCTTGTAAAATACTTAAAAGTACAATAACAGACATAAGGACGATAAATAAGGGCATTAAACTTCTGATATAAAGCCAGAATGAGTCTGTACATATTTGTTCAAAAACAGGCATATTTATTTCCAATTCAGCTACAATACTAAAATATTTTTTCATTGCACCCATAATGTTTTTACCAAGAAAAGGGAAAAATAATGCAAAAAACATTAATGCCATAAACAAAACCATAGCGTTGGTCAACTCCATTGATCTTGGTACATCACCTTTCTTCTTAGCATCTTCAAGTTTTTTGCTTGTAGGTTTTTCTGTTTTCCCCTGTTTATCCGATGCCATTTCTATATCCTCATTAGTCTAAATAAATTATTAAATGTTTCAGGCAAAACTTCAATATTTACACCCCACATAACCTTAAGAAAACCTAAAATTATTGTAACAATAAAGAGCCCAAGAGATATTTTTAGAGGAAGACCAACAAAAAATATCTGCATCTTTGAAGCGGTTTTTCCAATAATTCCCAATGTAATATCAATACTCAATAAAACTACTATTGCAGGTGAAGCCATTTTAAAGCCTAATACAAATGAATTTACTGTCATTTTTGATAATTCATTTATAAGGTCACGTGTAACCACAATATGACCGGGAGCAATTAGAGCAAAGCTTTCCTTTATCGAATACAATAAATAATGGTCGCCACCAAGAGCAAGCATTAACATTGTACCTGTCATTATTAATATAACACCAATTACATTTGTCTGAGTTTCAGTAGTTGAATCAACTGCCCTTGCCATTGAAAATGCCATTTGAAAGCCAACCATATGCCCTACTAATTCAAGAGCAAATATTAATATTAAAATAACAAGCCCCATCAAAACGCCAACGAGAATTTCACCTGCAATTAATACAGCAAAACCAAACATTGATTCAGGTATTACCCAGTTCTGAAAATTTAAAGCTGGAAATATTAAAAAAGAAACCATTAATGCAAAAGATGTTTTAAAAACCATGGAATAGCTTTTATTTTTAAAGAATGGTACCATTCCCACAAATGCACCTAATCTTATAAAGACAATCATAAAGTAAGGGATCTGTTTTAAAACTAATTCCATAATTTTTCCATCCTATCGTATTAACTCAGGTATTTTATTTATTAAAAAAACCATTAGACCTACAATTTTGTTTATTATCCATGGCATCATAATCATCAAAACAAGTCCTGAAATTACTACCTTTGGAGCAAAATTTAAAGTCGCATCAGATATTGACGTTGCCGCCTGAAATACTGATATTAATACTCCAACAACTAAACTCGTAAGAAGAATTGGAGCTGCAACCATAGCAGCTGTAGTAATTGCCAACTTACCTATTGATATAATTTCCTGTGCATCCATATTATCCTCCCATTCCAAAACTTCTCAACAAAGAGTTTGTTATGAGAAACCAACCATCTGCCAGTATGAATAACACAATTTTAAAAGGTAGCGAAACCATTATAGGCGGCAAAAAAATCATACCGAGTGAAACAAGGATTGATGCCACAATTACATCAATAATAAGAAATGGTATATAAAGCAAAAAACCAATTTGAAAGGCAGTCTTTAACTCAGATAAAATAAATGAAGGTATTAAGGTTATCATACTTACATCTTCTTTCTTTTCAGGAAATTTTTTCTTACTCAATTTATAAAAAAGTGCAAGATCCTTCTCTCTTGTCTGACTCAGCATAAATTTTTTTACAGGCTCAGCAGATCTTTTTAAAGCTTCCATTTCGTTAATTTCGCCTTTATTATAGGGAATTATACCTACTTCGTTAATTTTTAATGCCACAGGGCTCATGATAAAAACTGTCAGAAAGAGTGCCAGTCCTATTAATACCTGATTGGGTGGAACTCCCTGAGTACCCATTGCCGTTCTTAAAAAATGAAACGAAATAATTATTCTCGTAAAAGAAGTTGTTAACATAAGAATTGCAGGAGTTAAACCAAGAAGTGTAAATAGAAGAGCAATTTTAATTGTTGAAGCAAGTCCACCCTTTTTATCTGCTGAATCTTTAATTTCAATATTTACAGTTGGAATTGACTGAGCGATTAATATATTTGCTCCAATTAATAATAGTATTAAAAAAATAATAAATCTTTTCATTTTTTATTTCCTGATAATAATTCTTTTGCCCTATCAAGAATACCCCTGAATTCATCCCTCTCTTCATTAATTTCAATATCTTTCACATCCAAATCCAAGTCTGTCATATAATTGATCGTTGCTGGTGTAACAGCAATAAAATGATGCTTGCCCTGAATTTCAACTATTAATAGGAATTTTTTGTCACCAAGGGGCAAATTTGAAATAATTGACATTTTAACGGCCTGCCCTCTGATACCTGAATTCTTAATACCTGTTATTTTCTTAAAAAAATATGTAAAGAAAAATATCAAACCAATGACAAAGCTCAATGCCATAAAGAAATTAATTAGAGATATTGGAGTTTCATTTAAAAACTCACTGTCTATTTTTTCATTTTTAATATCTTTTCCAATTTTTTCACCTGATTCATTTTCAGAAAATATATTTAAAGAAAAAAGCAAACAAAGAATAAATATAAGAATAAATAGTTTTTTCATTGATTAAACTTTCCTTGGATCATTTATTTCTGTGATCCTTACGCCAAAAGTATCCTCAATTACAGTAACCTCGCCCTTGGCAAAAAATGTATCCTTTAGAAATATCATTAAACTCTCACCAGCCGATCTTTTCAAATCAAGAATATGACCCGGTTCAAATTCAAGTAAATCCCTGATTTTAATTTTTCTTTCACCAATTATTACATTTACTTTAATAGGTACTTCAACAAAATCAGCAAATTCTTCTAATAATATTTTAAAACTATCATCATATTCCTTATTTCTTGTTAGAGAACTTTCTAATTTATTCTGCTTACTCATTGTAGTATGTATTTTGAAAACATAACTTTGAGAACTGGTTCAACCTTAAGTGTATCCATAAGTATCTCATTTATGCTAATCATAATTTCCTCTTTAAGCATTACCTTGCCTGCTGAGCTCTTTAGATCAGAATAACTCTTATCTGCAACAAGCTCAAATATTTTATCCCTTATTTCAGGAATTATATTCTCATCTTCTTTAATATCATCAACATAAGTTGCCTTGGCAAGTCTTAAATTAATAACACACTTCACATATCTTCTAACAAGAGGATCATTCAAATTTATGAGAAATTCCTCTAACTTAAGATTTCCCTTACCCTTTTTTTTTTTTGGTTTAACTTCAGCTTCACCGTCTTTTGGTTCGCCTTCCTTGCCATCTTCAGCCTTTTTATCTTCTTCCTTTTCTTCTCCATCATCACCAGATTCTTCCTTTCCTTCTTCAGGGTCTTTCTTATCGTCTTCACTTACTTCTTCAGCATCTTTATTCTTTTCAGAATCTTCTGCTTTTTTTTCTTCCTTACCATCTTTCTTTACTTTCTCAGATTTTTCATCCTTAGGTGTATCGCCACCACCAAACATCATCTTACCCACAAAGACACCTGCCGCCATCATTAAAACTGCAACTGCTGCAATAATTACTATAGTAGGCAAACCTTTTTTCTTTTTCTTTTTATCTTCTCCACCATCTTCATTTTGTTCTTCGTTTTCGTCAGCCATTATTTCCTCCTAATTTTTTGGAACCTTGTTTTGTCTGTTAATAATTATATCTATTTGTACCCTTCTATTCTTTTCTCTGCCCTCTTTAGTTAAATTTGTATATATGGGTCTATATTGTCCATAACCAGATACAGAAACTCTTGAAGCATCAAGTCCATTCTTAATCATAAAGTCTGCAATTTCCAATGCTCTGTCCAATGAAAGTGTAAGATTATCAACTTTTGATGATTTTGTAGAATCTGTATGCCCTGTAATATTAACAGGAAATTCAGTTTTTTGAATTGCAGGTATGAGATTAAGTAATAAGCTTTTAATATTATTCTGTAAAATTGCCTTACCACTTCCAAAACCAATTTTTTCAGATATCATCAAGCTGATTCTATTTTCATTATAAAAAATTTTATCTCCAACCCCAAGAGAGCTTAACTCTTTTGTCTCATTTATAATTTCATTAGTTTCTCTCAATATTGAAGCAGCGTTATTACTCAAATTTGGAATATCCAACTCAGGAAAAGGGTTAATCTCATTTGAATCTGTTGAAGCTTTGTCCCCTTCTGTTTTATTATTGTCAATAATTCCTTTATTATATACTTTCCAGAAATCTTTATAATCATCAGTCTTAAAAACAGAGACAGAAATAATAAAAATGAGGAAAGTCAATAATAACATCAACATATCAGAAAAAGTTACTTCCCAATTTCTTCCATCTATCATTTTATTTCCTTAAAAAGAATCTCAACCTTATCTTTTACTGCATTTTCTTTACTTATTGAATTACCATATCCTGAAACAAATAGTTTTGCAGGCGAAACACCATTGCCAATAAAATATTTATAAACAAGCATTGCTCTTAATGCAGAATCTTTTAACATATCACGTGAATCAGGAATTTTAGAAGTATTAGACATCCCTTCTTTACTTGAATAACCTCTTATCTCAACTTCGTAAGGTAGATCCTTAACAAGATAAAGTATTTTTGAAAGATATTTTTTTGCAGTAAAATCAAGAGCCATTCTGTTTTTTCTAAACCTTATTACTTCAGGCAATACTAAAACAATTCCACTCATACCTCTATAAACAGTTAAATCTTTAATATTATTAAGTGTCAAGTATTTGACCATTAGTTTTCTATTAATACTCTCAGATCTCATTTTATTTATAATATTATTTAAAGGATCAATATTTTTACCAAATTCAGTAATAGAATTCTTTCCTATATTTCCTTTGCCTGTAAGCATAATACTTCTGTTAAAATGTTCTTTGAAGATTTCAATTTTTTTTTTGTCAGTTTCAGTAAAACTTGTTAAAAAAATAAAGAGTGATAAAAGAATTAACATTAATGACAAGAATAATGTTCGTTGACTTTTGTCAATTGAATTGTCATCAAGTAGATATATTTTCATCTTTATTTTTTATTCTCCTAATCTATTTATCCATATTTCTTTCAATATATATTTTTCTATATTCAGCTGGCAAAAATGAAACCATTCTCTGTTCAACCATTCTTGGTATATCACCCGATTGAATTGAAATTATTCCTGTGAGAATCATCTCTTTTTTTACAATTTCATTTTGAGT
>JAOZTV010000062.1:10002-12356 GCA_029939015.1 Candidatus Aminicenantota bacterium | reverse complement strand
TTATAAATGATTCTTATAATTCTGATCTTGTGTCACTCAATATTGCTCTGGATTTTTTGAATAGTCAAAAAAAACATAAAGATAAAACAATTGTTTTGTCAGACATTCTACAAACTAATCAAAATGAAGAAGAATTATATAAAAACATAGCTAATATTATAAATAATAAAGACATAACAAAATTTATAGGAATTGGAAAGGCAATTTCAAAGTATAAGGAATTATTTAATACTGAAAAACATTTCTTTGATACTACTGAAGATTTTAAGAAATCAATTTTGGATATGAATTTCAAGAATTTTAAAAATGAGACTATTCTATTGAAGGGAGCAAGAGAATTTGAATTTGAAAAAATTTCAGATATATTACAAAAAAAAATCCACGAGACTGTCCTTGAGATAGACCTTGAATCTATAATTTCAAACTATAATCATTTCAGATCTCTTCTAAACAAAAAAACTAAATTAATGGTGATGGTAAAAGCCTTTTCTTATGGAAGTGGTTCTTATGAGATTGCAAATCTTCTTCAATTTCATGGAGTTGACTACCTTGCAGTTGCCTATATTGATGAGGGCATTGAACTAAGAAATGCAGGTATTACAATACCAATAATGGTAATGAACCCAAAAATTGAGCATTATAATTTATTAATAGACTATAAACTTGAGCCTGAATTATATAATTTCAGGACACTTGATTTATTTAGTAAATTATTAAAGGATAAAAACATTTTAGAATATCCAATACATTTAAAACTTGATACTGGAATGAAGAGACTTGGATTTGTTAAAGAAGAAATTGAAGATTTAATATATAAACTTGAACAAAACAAAACAATAAAAATCAAATCAATATTTTCACATTTATCTGCAAGTGAGGATAAGGAAAGTGATGAATTTACAAAAAAGCAATTAGTAAATTTTGAGAGAATCAGTTCAAAAATTATGGAAAGATTTAACTACCCAATTATAAGACATATTCTAAATTCAGCAGGAATTGAAAGATTTTTAGACTATCAATTTGATATGGTTAGACTTGGCATTGGATTATATGGTTTTAGTTCTATTGAAAATAAAGAACTTGAGGGTGTGAGTAAATTAATAAGCACAATTTCACAAATTAAAAACATTAACAAAAACGATAGGATAGGCTATAATAGAAAAGGAGTTTTGGATAATGGTTCTAAAATTGCAATTATCCCGATTGGCTATGCTGATGGATTGAACAGGGGGTTAGGTAATGGTATCGGTTCACTTTATATCAATAATAATGAAGTGCCGATAATTGGAAATATATCAATGGATATGTGTGCCGTTGATATAACAGGTTTAGATGTAAATGAGGGTGATGAGGTTATAATCTTTAAGACAAATCAACATATTAAAACAATGGCTAAAAAACTTAATACAATCCCTTATGAAATTATGACAAACATTTCACAGAGAGTTAAGAGGGTATATTTTCAATAATGAGTAAAATTAAAAAACCTCAAGTAGAAGATTTCTCATCTGGAAACATACAAAAAGCTGTCTTTTCAGAAGCTCTTCAACACCCATCGACTCTTTTTCCTGCTGCTGTTTCAATATTGAGTGGTTTATATATGGGTATAGTTAATCCGTCTGAGCCTGTCCTGGCTGCAAGTCTTGGCGCTGGAGTTATCAGTCTAATTTCATTTGTTTTCAATTATTTTTTCAGAGGTGAGAAACTTGCCGAAGAATACACAAAAAAATTATTACACCAAAGGGTAAAATATAAAAAAGAAAATGCAGATAATGTCAGAAATATTTGTGAAAAAAACATTTTCAATGATGGGTTAAAAGCTTATGATGAGTTGATAGAGGCATATAAAAGATTATCAGACTTTTTAAAAGAAAAGAATCAAGATAAAAAAAATTTTACAATAAGTAAATTTATAATATTATCTGATGAAACATTTTATGGAGGAATTTCTTTAATCAAAAAAGGTGCAGAATTATATAAGGCAATTAGAGATATGCACGAGGGAAAGCTCGAAAATGAACTCAAAAACTGGACAAATGAATACAAAAGAAAGAAAAGAACAGGAAAAGAGCAGGAGCAATTAAAATCCAAGATAGACAACCACATAAAAAGATTAGATTTATTAAAAGAAAAAAAATCTTCATTATTAGAAATTATGGATCAGGTAGAAGTACTGGAATCAACATTAGATTCAACCTATCTTGAAGTTTTAGACCTTATGGAATACGACTCAATATCATCAGGAGATAAACTTGTTTCAAATCTACAAAAAGCAGTAAAATCAGCAAGAAATGTAGAAGATAGACTAAGAGGAAAAAAGAATTCCGAAGATGACATTTATATGGAAAGAGAAT
>JAOZTV010000062.1:0-9902 GCA_029939015.1 Candidatus Aminicenantota bacterium | reverse complement strand
GATAGACTAAGAGGAAAAAAGAATTCCGAAGATGACATTTATATGGAAAGAGAATAGAATTAGTATTATATCGCTTCCGGAGATATCTAATCCGCTAACGCAAAAAATTGTGCTCAATTTTTTACTCCAGTCCTCAGTCGTTCGGGCATTCCTCACTCCCTGCGGGGCACGCTTCTTAGAAATGCACCTCACGCTTAATTTTTATTTGAAATATTTGCAAAAATTTTATTGTTTAGGTACAATGTATTATAATGATTAGGAGGAAAAGATGGCAGAGGCAAAAATTGGTATTTTTAGAGCGATTTTCAGGTATTTGAGGTTTTGGAACTGGAAAAAGGCGAGAGGGATAATTAAAGCGGCAGATGAACAGTTTACTGGTTCAGTTGATGGTATATCGGCAGCTTTTGATATTCAAAAAGATAAAATGGTTTCTCAATTTACTGGATTGAGAGATGCAATAGCACAGGTTGAAGCTGTACTTGAAGATAAGAGAAGCAGGCTTGAAGATTTGAATGAAGAAGAGCATGACCTTATTGGCAAAAGAGAGGGTGCATTGGCACTTGCAGAACAGGCTAAGGCTGATGGTGATGATGTTGAATACGAAAAACATGCACATGCTTTTGAAAGATTTCAGGTAAGAATTGACGAAATTGAACAGATGCAGGCAAGACTAAATACAGATATAGTTCAGACTTCAGAGACTATGAATAAGTATATGTTACAACTTCAGGACTTTCAGGCAGAAATTGAGAAGATGCCTAATCAGAAAGCTGAGGCTATTGCAGACTTTGTATCAGCAAAACAGATTGTTGAACTAAATGACAGATTACAAGGACTTGAAACAAGTATTGATAAGGGACCAATTTCTGCTGTAATGGAAGCAAATAAAAAACTTACAGCAAAGGCAAGAATATCAGAAAAACTTGCAAAAGCAGATGTTAAAGTTGCAGATAAGGCTTATGAAGCGGCAGGCAGACAATCAACTGCAAGAAGTAAGATGGATCAGATGTTGAATGCAAGAAAACTTGAAAAAGATGAAAAAAGTGGAAAGTCTAAGGTTAAAACAAAAGAAGATAGACCAAAAATTTAGGAGATAAAAAATGAATTTAAAAAAAACAATTATTATAATATTAATACTTTCGATAATTCCATGGATAACTGCATCAAAACTTAATGCAGAAAAAAAAGAATTTAAGGTTGCATGGTCAATTTATGCAGGCTGGATGCCTTGGGATTATGCTGAAAACTCAGGGATTCTAAAAAAATGGGCAGATCATTATGGAATAAAGATAAAACTTATCAGGATGGACTATATTCCATCTATTGAAGCTTATGTTACTGGTCAGGTTGATGGATGCGTAATGACAAATATGGAATGCCTGGATATGCCGGCAGCCTCAGGAATAGACTCAACAGCTCTAATAATTGGCGATTATTCAAACGGCAACGACGCATTACTAGTCAGAGATAATTTAAAAATAAAAGACCTAAAAGGAAAATCTATTAGTCTTGTTGAATTATCAGTATCCCATTACCTTCTTGCAAGAGCATTAGAAAAAAATGGATTAAAAGAAAGTGACGTAAAGGTAATAAATACTTCTGACTCAGATATCGGACCCATTTTCATTTCAAATAAATCAAGCAAGGCCGTAATTACATGGAACCCTATTGTGATGGAGATAGAAAAAACTAAAGGAATTACAAATATATTTACATCGGCCAATATTCCTGAGGAAGTCTTAGATATGATGGTCGTTAATACAAAAACATTAAAAAACAACCCTGCTCTCGGCAAGGCTTTAACTGGTGCATGGTATGAGATAATGGATATAATGACCAAAAAAGATGCAAAGGCGACAAAAGCTCTGACATATATGGCAAAATCCGCAGAATGTTCTCTTGAAGATTATAAAGCTCAATTAAAAACAACGGCAATGTTTTATAAGGCCGCTGATGCAGTAAAATTTGTTACCGGTAAGAGCATTAAAGAGAAAATGAATTTTGTGAGAAATTTTTGTTTTAGCCATGGTCTTCTTGGTGAAAATGCAAAAAGCGTTGATGTTGTAGGCATAATCTATCCTGATGGAACAATTGCAGGTAATAAAAAGAAAACTAATTTCAGGTTTGATGTTACATATATGAAAATGGCAGCAGAAGGAAAATTGAAGGTAAAATAGATATAAGAAAAGGAAATAGGCAAGGAGGCAGAGAGGCAATGAGTAGGGCAAGAGAAGTCTGCCTATTTGCCTTATGAAAAACATGAAAATATTTGATACTCAGGCTAAATACGGTAAATATACAACAATTTTATTATCTTTAATACTATTCTTTTTGACAATATTTTTATATTTCTTTACAGCTCATCAAAGACATAAGGAAAACCCTGATGATAAGATCGTTCCTACTGCATCAGAAATGCTTGATGGACTTAAGAGAGTAACGATACAAAAGGACAGAAAGGGTGAGCTAAGATTATGGATAGATACTTATGCAAGCGGCAAGAGGTTTTTAATAAGCCTCTTTTTACTTGTATTTGCAGTTATACTCGGTTTAAATATGGGAGTATTTCCTATTATTGAACATTTTTTTCTGAGATTTATGACATTTTTTGATAAAATCCCTGCCCTTGCAGTACTGCCAATTTTATTTATAATTTTTGGCCTTGGTGAAACTTCTAAAATTGCTTTAATTCTAATTGGAGTTTTCCCAACTATTACCCTTGATACCTACCTCAGAGCTAGAAGTGTACCTTCCGAACAGATTACTAAAGGATTGACACTTGGAGCAAGTGATTTTGAAATTGCCTATAAGGTTGTGCTTCCTCAAATTATTCCAGGAGTGCTTGATACTATCAGGTTGAATTTCAAGGCAATGATACTTTTTTTAATTGCCGGCGAGTCTCTTGCTGCAACTGTTGGCTTAGGATATAGAATATTTGTTATAAGACGGTATATTGCAATGGATATTATTATTCCTTATGTATTATGGATGAGCTTATTGGCATTTACTGCTGATTTTCTTGTAAGGCTATGGGTAAAAAATGGCTATTCCTGGACAGAGAAACAAAATGGATAAAACACTATTACATCTTGAAGATGTTTATAAAAGATATTTTAATCAGAATAAAAAAGAATTTACAGTTTTAAATGATATAGACCTAAAGGTAAATGAAGGTGAATTTGTATCATTAATTGGACCAAGCGGATGTGGTAAATCCACCTTATTAAGATTGGTTTTAGGTTCAGAGCAGCCCTCAGAGGGAATAGTTCATTTTGATGATAAAAAAATTATTGGACCGGATAGAGATAGAGGCATAGTTTTTCAAAAATACTCGTTATTCCCACATTTAACTATTCTTGATAATATCGCATTTGGACTTGATGTTGAAGGATTTACTATACCAGGAAGAATTTTTACACCCTTTAAATACTCAAAACGAAAAAAAGAGTTTAGAAAAGAAGCACAATTATATTTAGAAAGAATTGGATTGAAAAATGATGGAGACAAATACCCTCATCAATTATCAGGTGGTATGAGACAGAGAGCGGCTATTGCTCAATCCCTGATTATGAAACCAAAAATATTATTGATGGATGAACCCTTTGGTGCATTGGACGATAGCACAAGACAGGATATGCAATTATTCTTACTTGAACAATGGAAAAAAGAGCAAATGACTGTATTTTTCGTGACTCACGACCTTGAAGAGGCAATTTTTCTTGGTTCAAGGATTATTGTGCTATCCCAATACTATAAGACTGACAAAGATAGTAACGAAGGTTCTAAAATTGTTTCGGATTTAAAAATATCAGAGAAGACAATAAAACCAACTTCCTTCAAATACTCAAAAGAATGTGCAGACCTGATTAAAAAGGTAAGACATGAGGGACTTGACCCTGAGCACAAACAACATATTAGAGAATTTGATCTGAATCATAAGGATTCATTCAGGACTATTACACAAGATGAGTGGAACAATAAATAAAACCTTAATTGAGTCCATTTAGGTAAAAAAATCAATTGTTCTATTGATCTCTCTTGACAAAAAGCCACCTATATTTTATAACTATATATAATTATTGTTTAATTAAAAAATAAATTTTATTTTGGAGGTTTTTATATGAGTAATATTGGAAATTATGACGAAAGGTATAAAAGTTTTAACTGGGATGTTGCAAAAAAGGAATTAGAATATAAGGATGGAGATACTATTAATATAGGAGAGTATTGCTCTGATCGTATTTGCAGATTGGGTAAAGGTGAAAAAACAGCTCTTATCTGGCAGGGTAATGTTGGGCAAACAAAGAAGTATTCTTTTAATGAACTTAGCTCCCTTAGTAGTACAATTGCTTCATTTTTAAATGAACTTGGTTTAAAGAACGGAGATAGAGTCAGTTTATTTCTCGACAAGGTACCTGAGTTATATATTGGTTTTCTTGGAGTTTTAAAAATGGGTGGAGTTGCTCAACCTCTCTTTTCTGCATTTGGTGGTGAGTCACTTCATACAAGACTTGAAGATGCTGGTACAAGTGCAATTATTACGCAGAAAAAACATATTGGAAAAGTTAGGAAAATAATAAATGATTTACCTGAACTTAAACATATAATACTTATTGATGATGACAAGAAAAAACCTTTAAGAGAAAGAGAAATTGCATTTTCTATGGAAGAAGCTACTCCGGCAACAGACTATAAAGTTTATAAAACTACAGCTGAGAGCCCGTCTGTATTACACTATACATCAGGAACAACAGGTAAACCAAAGGGAGCTCAACATGTTCACTATTCTTTAATATCACAGTATATGACTTCAAAATATGTGCTTGATATCAAAGAAGATGACATTTACTGGTGTACTGCTGACCCTGGTTGGGTTACTGGTACATCCTATGGAATAATTGGTGCATGGTCAAATGGCGTAACCCAATGTGTTCTAGACGCTGGTTTTAAATCTGAAAGCTGGTATAAATTTATTGAAGAACAAAAAGTGACCATCTGGTATTCAGCCCCTACTGCTATCAGGTCTCTTATGAAAGATGGTAAGGAAGTTGCTGATAAATTTAATATGTCATCATTAAGACATCTATGTTCAGTGGGAGAGCCACTTAATGCTGAGGCAGTTATATGGTCAACTGAAACTTATGGGTTGACATTTCATGATACCTACTGGCAAACAGAAACAGGTTCTATGATGATATGTAATTATCCTGGAATGAAGATAAAACCAGGTTCAATGGGCAAACCTGTACCTGGAGTAGAGACTTGTGTTGTTGATCTTAAAACTTATGAGCCAATTACAAAACCGGGTATTGTCGGATTGATTGCTGCAAAGCCAGGCTGGCCTGCAATGTTCAGAAGCTATTGGAATAATAAAGAGGTCTATGATAGCAAATTTAAGAATGGCTGGTATATTTGCGGTGATAGAGCAAGTATTGATGAAGATGGATATTATTGGTTCGTAGGTAGGGATGATGATGTTATTAACACTGGAGGACATCTTGTTGGTCCATTTGAAATTGAATCTGCACTTCTTGAACATGAGGCAGTTGCTGAATCTGCTGTTGTAGGAAAACCTGACCCAGTCAATATGGAAGTTGTAAAGGCTTTTATTGCTTTAAAACCAGGATTTGAAGCCTCCGATATGCTTGATCTAAATATCATGAATTTTATTAGAAAAAAACTATCCCCCCTTGCAATGCCACAGGAAATAGAATTTGTTGACTCACTTCCAAAAACAAGAAGTGGGAAAATAATGAGAAGAATGTTAAGAGCAAAGGAATGGGGTGAAGAAATAGGAGATACATCTACATTAGAAGATGATTAAATAATTTAGCCGGTTATAGAAACCGGCTTTTAAAAACATAACTAAAAGTTTTTCTTGACATTTTTTTCTAAAAACCTCATAATGTTTTTGAGGTAAATGATATGGCAAGAGTAGTTGTTTTAGGTGCAGGAATATCTGGTCATACAGCATCAGCATATTTGAAAAAATTTTTGGGCAAAAAACATGAGGTAGTGGTAATTAGCCCAAGCAGTTATTATCAATGGATTCCGTCAAATATCTGGGTTGGCGTTGGACGAATGACTGTTGACAGGGTTCGTTTTAAATTAAAAAAAGTCTATGACAGAATGAAAATAGATTTTTATCAGGCAAAAGCTATTGCTATTCATCCTGAGGGCGATAAATCAGAAGATAAGGGATATGTTGTCTTTGAATATACAAGTGAAGATAAGAATGGTGAACAAGGTAAGATTTCTTATGATTACTTAGTAAACGCAACCGGACCGAAACTTAATTTTGAGGGTACTGAAGGCTTAGGACCTGATAAATTTACAAATTCTGTATGTTCGTATGACCATGCAGCAAAATCATGGGATAATCTTCAGAGAACCTTTGACAAACTAAAGGCAGGTGAAAAACAAAAAATAGTAATAGGTACAGGTCATCCAATGGCAACCTGTCAGGGTGCAGCCTTTGAATATATTTTAAATATTTCGTATGAACTTAAGAAGAGGAAAATACATGATAAGGCTGAAATCATCTGGATAACAAATGAATATGAACTTGGTGATTTTGGAATGGGTGGAGCTTATATTAAGAAAGGTGGATATATAACATCAACAAAAGTTTTTGCAGAATCAATATTTATTGAGAATAATATTAAATGGATAAAACGTGCTGGTGTTACAAAAGTTGAAGATGGTATAATTCACTATGAAACCTTAGATGGCAACTCTGCTACACAGGATTATGATTTTGCAATGCTCATTCCGGGTTTTTCAGGAGTAGGCTTAAAATCTTATGATAAAGAAGACAACGATATAACATCTAATCTTTTTGCACCAAATGGATTTATGAAAGTTGACGCAGACTATACAAAGAAGGATTTTTATGAATGGAGTGCAGATGATTGGCCTGAAATTTATCAAAACCCCACATATAAAAACATTTTTGCTCCAGGAATTGCATTTGCTCCACCACATTCAATTTCAAAACCAATGAAAAACAAAAATGGATTGATGATTTTTCCATCTCCTCCACGAACTGGAATGCCCTCAGGTGTCTTAGGTAAAATCGTAGCCCAAAATATTACAAATATGATAAAGAAAAATTCCAATACTTTCAAACATAAGGCTTCAATGGCAAGAATGGGTGCTGCCTGTATTGTTTCAGCCGGCTATAGTGTAATCTCTGGAGAAGCTGCAACAATGACAGTCAACCCTATCGTACCCGATTGGGAGAAATACCCGAAATGGGGTAGAAACATCAATAATACAGTTGGAGAGGTAGGACTTGCAGGCCATTGGTTAAAATTATTTATGCATTATATGTTCATACATAAGGCAAAGGGATATCCACTATGGTGGATGTTGCCAGAATAAATTGAGGTGATAAAATGTCAGAAAAACATAAAGTAAAAGGTTATAGCGAGGAGGCATATCCACCTATGCCAACAAATACTACAAAATTCTGGAGAAAATTCATTCCATACCAAGTAATACGATTTTTTGTGTTAAACATAAAAATACTTAAAATTGTAGTTGGAGGTCACTCTTAGTACAATTCAGTATTAGCCCACATCAATTAAGCGTGAAGTGATTTCTATAAAATTACAAGTTAATAAATTAATCTTTATTTTATTACTTCCTCATAAGCAATTTTTCCTTCAAGGTCATAAGAAATCCATTTGCCAGATTTTTTATCATTTTTAAAATCACCTTCCATTTTCTTAATACCCTTTTCTGTATAACTTATAAAATGACCATGTTTTTTGCCATTTATATATTCTTCTCTAAGTTTAACCTTCTGGTTTTTATAGTAATGTATCCACTTACCGTGCTTATTACCTTTTAAATATCTGCCCTCATTCATTTTTTCTTTTGTTTCATAAAAACTTACAATCAAACCAATTGCTTTTCCATTTTTGAAAATTGATTCACTGAGGAGACTACCATTTTCTCTATATAAAAACCATTTACCGTCAGCCTTATCGTTTACAAAAGGTCCTTTACTCTTTAGTACTTCATCGGCTGTATAATAATGCCAAACACCTGTTTTCTTCCCTTTTGTCCAATTACCTTCTTTCTTTTTTTTTCCATTTATATACCAGTATGTCATTTTACCTTCAAGTTTATTATCTTTATACTCAAACTTTACCTGCACTTGTCCATTTTTATAATAATCGTTCCATATACCTGTTTTTTTACCATTTATAAACTTTCTAATAGACAAAAGCTCACCGGTTTTATGATAATATTTCCATATTCCATCAGGAAGTCCATTTTTAAAAATCCCGGAACTTTCTTTTTTTCCATCCTTATAAAAAAATGACCACTCGCCTATTCTTTTGCCAGCTTTCATAAAACCTGCTTCTTTTTTTTTACCTGATTTATAATACTTAATTTCCTTTTTATCTTGCTTATCAGCATAAACAAGAAAAACAGACAGCGTTAAAACTAATAATAAAACTATTATCTTTTTCATTTGATTCTCTCCTATATTAAAGTTATTTTTTTAAATAATTGTATTGCATAATTATCGGTCATTCCTGCAATAAAATCTATAATTCTTTTCTCGTTCGTATCATCTTCCGGGTAAGAGTTCATGTATTTATCCGGATCATTTTTAATAAAATCATAAATAGTAAAAAGAATATTCCTGATTTTTTTTCTTTCATTTTCCAACTCTTCATTTCTATATACTCTCTTGAACAAAAAACTTCTTAAATTTGATAGTTCTAAATAAATATTATCAGGGATTGCAATTATATCCAGATTATTTTTTAGACTTGCCTTAACGACAGAGGTTACAATTGTATCAATTCTTTTTGAGAATGAATTGCCAAGAACATTTTTCACAGAATCTGGAATATCATTTTCAGTTATAATACCGGCTCTCTTTGCATCATCTATATCGTGGTTGGTATAGGCCACTATATCAGATATTCTGACGATTTGCCCCTCTAAGGTATTGGGTATTTTTTTTATATTTTCAGGAATGATAGGACCTTCTCCCTTTGAGTGCCTGAGTATTCCATCTCTTACTTGACCTGTTAAATTTAACCCCATACCATTATTCTCAAGTTTTTCTACGACCCTTTTACTCTGAATATAATGTTTAAACCCACTATCTGAAATTTCGTCTAAAATACTTTCCCCAGTATGTCCAAAAGGAGTATGACCAAGATCATGCCCCAATGCTATTGCCTCTGTAAGATCCTCATTAAGATTTAATGCCTTTGCAATAGTCCGACTTATCTGGCTTACCTCAAGAGTATGGGTCAATCTAGTCCTATAATGATCGCCACCAGGCTTGATAAATACCTGTGTTTTATGTTTTAATCTACGAAAAGATTTCGAGTGAAGTATCCTGTCCCTGTCCCTCTGAAATGCAGTTCTCAACAAACAAGGCTCATCAAATAATTCTCTTTTTGCATCAATACTCTTTGCAGCAAGAGGATGAAGTAAATTCTCTTTTTTTTCAAGTTCTTCTCTAATATTTTCCATTAATACAATTATACTAAAATAAAATGTAATTTGCAAAAGTAGAAAAGACAGGGATAAGGCAAGGAGGCAGAGAGGCAAATAGTTAAAACCATTTGCAATATATGATATATTTATGTATTATAAGAAATATAGGAGATTTATTTTATGATTATAATAGAAGATTTTATAGAAATATTAGAAGAAGAAGTTAAAGAATATAAGGTGCCGGTTATTGATTTGATGGCGACACAATCGGAAGACCCTTTTAAAATCCTTGTTGGTACAATACTTTCAGCAAGGACCAAGGATGATGTAACTGCCAAGGCTGTAAATAAACTCTTTAAGAATATATCAGGTCCAGATTCACTTTCAGCCCTCTCTATTGAAGAAATTGAAAAACTTATATACCCTGTCGG
>JAOZTV010000331.1 GCA_029939015.1 Candidatus Aminicenantota bacterium | reverse complement strand
CCACAAATATTTTATTGACAAATCTATTTTCTTGTCAAGATCCTTAGGAAACCAATGACCTGTTTTTGGGGATATAATTAAACGATTTCTTATGCCCTCTTTATTTAAAATTTTAGAAAAATCTTTTTGAGTTTGAATTCTTGGATCTGTATCAGAGGTAATAATAACACCAGAAAGTCCTAATTTAACCATTTTTTTTATATCTAAAACTGTGATTTCTTTAGGGATAACAGGACATAAAACAATGTATCCTTTAATTGGGATGATTTGTTTAAACGCAGAATATAATGATCCGTATCCTCCTGAGGAAAAGCCTCCAATTAGAATATTATTTTCATCTATTTTGTATTTATATTTAAAATCTTTATATTGCGCTATTATATCTTTTCTTGTTATTTTCAAATTTCCCCATTCATAACCGTCATCCATTGATATAACCTGAGAGGATTGAATGTAAAGCGTTATAAACTTTTGTTTTAATAAAGCAGATGTCCATCTAGGCTTAAAGTTCTTTATATTACTCATACCACCATGAAGAGCAATAAAAAGTGGGTATTTCTCTTTGTTATCATATTTTTCAGGTAAAACAACTTCGTATTTAGCTTTTGATAACTTTTGTACAATCTGCCTGTTTTGCTCATTTTTGATTAAAATCTTCTTAAATATATCTGAATTCTTAAAAGGTTTGAAATATTTACCATTTAAAATGTATTTACTATAAAAAACTCCTTTTTTTAAAACATTCTCTAATATTTTAATGGCTTTATCAGGTTTTTGAGCTTTTATAAAAAATATTATTGTATTAAATGCCATTTTATCTATTTTATCAGGAAATTTATCAAAATTCTTTTCTATTAAACTTGCTCCTTCGATATATTTTTTACTTTTATAAAGTGCGAAAACTTTTTCACTAAATTTCTTATACGTCAATTCATCATCTGCTTTGTTTTTCTCTGATCCAAAGACGGAAACCGAAAACAATAATAAAGCCAGATTAAAAATTAAAATTTTTTTTACCATTTTATTCTCCTAAAAAATATTTTTTTATATTTTATATTTTTTTTATAAAACCTTTGCAATATATACAAAAAAACCGCCCCTAAGGGCGACCTTTTTTATCAATTAAACTTTTTTATTAAAATGATAGCTTTAATCCTAATCTTGCTGAAATTGGTGCTGTGTATCCAAAAGGCATATTAAACCTTGGATCATTTACAGAATCTGTAGGATAAGTCCAGCTACCATCTAATAAATCTTCTTCTGAAAGCGATAATTCATTTGCATTTCTTGTAAAAAATGTACGTTGAGATATTTTAAAATTAAAAACATTTGATACATTTACACTGAAAAGTAAATTAGCTTTTCCAAGTTTCATATTATATTCAGCGTAAATATCCGCATTATATAGTATAGGTGTTCTTCCAAGACTACCCCTGCCGTTTGGATATCCCCATGCTCCAACCATGTCCCATGCCTCTGTTATAGGAGTACCACTCATAACATTTATAACTGTACCCATTGTTAATCCGAATGGAAAGACATAACTGCCATAAGCTTTTATAACGTGAGTTCTATCTGTTGCAAGTACCCCATCTATAACTTCCAGGTTTTTATCAAAAGCCATAAACCATGAATCATAAAACCTGTTAACATTTGGATCTGTTCTACCATCTTCATCGGTTGATGCGAGTCCTGAATAGTTTCCGCTTAACCTACTCCATGTATATGAAAATCCACCCATCCAATTATTACTAAACCGTTTATTTAGTCCAATATTAACAGCCCAGTATTCTCTTTTGGCTTTGGGAGTATCAGGCAGAATATTAGGCAATTTGCCTCCACTCTCTTCTGTTAATGACCAGCCATAGCCTGGATTAGCCTGAATATATTTTTCTCCTTCAGGTGTTAAGTAACCTATATCTTCAATTGCATATCTTAAATGTTTGTTTACAAGCCTTACAGACAAAGAAAGTTCATCTGATATTTTATTTTCAAATCCAAGAGAAATCGCCTGTTGAGACATTGGCCTAACAGTAGGTTCAGTTGAATCAAAAGATGGAATTCTCCAGTCAATTACTCTATACAAATCTGCTTCAGGTTCATCCGTTTTTGTGAATTTTGTATAATCATAATCATTTAATGCATAATATGCACTTTTCCATTTAAATCCACCATAAGCACCATTTGCCATTTCCAGTTTCATAACATCAAAAAACAAGCCATAACTACCAAATATTTTCAAGCTTGAATCTCCTTTTACATCATAAACAAATCCAAATCTCGGCGCTAATTTATCACCAAAACCAAAATCTATAGGTTTTGCGTCAACAAAATCTGGATGTTTAGAGTAAGATGGTATATACTCAGATTCTGCTCTTATACCAAAATTTAAAGTTAATTTTTCTCCAATTGTCCAACTATCCTGAATATATAGATTAAATCTATTACTATATGCTTCATATTCAGAGCCAAACATACCAGTTCTTTCATTTCCTCGTACCTGAACATAACCGTATTTACCTCCAGCATAATCAGTTCCGTGTAAATTGGCATCTCTTCCCCAATAAATTAATACAAGAGGCTGTTGCCATGCATCATCAACGGCCTCACCCTGTCTTACAAATTGACCTCCTACTTTAAGTGAATGTTCACCAGCAAGATTAAAATAAAGAGTATAATCTCCACTTATAGATTTTTTTTCTGCTAATGCTTTTACAAGTGCTCGACTTTCTGTCCATGCCCCACCACTTGACCAACCTGTAGAATGTTTTAAATTATCAGGAATTTCAGGATAGCTAAGATTATTTGTTCCTGCAAAAAGGTACCAAGGGGTATCTGGAATTGTAGTTTGGTTATTTTCCTGATTTTTATAATACATACCTGCTCTAATATTTAACATGGAATTGTTTCCAATTGTAATATCCAGACTGGTTGATGCAGAATAATTGGGAAAGTCAAAACCATTGGAATCATAATCCTGTTCATAATTCCCATAAGGTCCCCATGCACCGGCATCTTCAAAAAAATCAAAACCTCTATACTGATGATAATTATTCATATAACTCGCTGACCATCTTACATTACTAAAAATCTGTGCAGAAAGCTTAAGCATAAAATTCATGCTTTTAAATTTAGTTTCATGATCTTTTACATTAGTAGATCCAACATATTCAACATGATTTTTATAAGTTGTAAATTTGGGTAAAAAAGAACCAAAGAACCAAATCCTATCCTTAAGTAAATACCCTCCAAGGCTCAGACCTGCTTCAATTCGTGTATCAGTTCTCTCTCCAAGAAGATCTTTATTCGGGTAATAAGTTGCTTTTGATGCATCTGTTTTATCCAAGGCAAGTAATTCTCTGGGAGTTCCTTTTAAAGCACTACCGCTATAATATGCAACTATATCACCATGGAATTCATTCCCACCTGACCTTGTAATTGCACTAATTACTCCACCAAGAGAACCTCCAAATTCAG
>JAOZTV010000330.1 GCA_029939015.1 Candidatus Aminicenantota bacterium | reverse complement strand
TTTTTAAATCTGAGATATTCTACTAAGATTAATGCTAAGAAGATGAACACCATTTCGTCTAAATTGAGGATGTCAAAGAAGTATAATAATAAGGCTGTTATTGTAAATACTCCTGTTCTGATAAAAAACCTTATTTTATCAATATTAGAGTAAAATTTATGTTCTTTTTTTAATGTTTCTTTAAGCTCGTCCAGTGTATTTTTTTTATTCTTTTTTTTCAAAATTTTCAGTCTTTTTTTTTCTTTTTTTTTCGTAATACCCAATCGTTAATATTTCTTTGCTTTTCTCTTGCAACGCCTAATGAATTTTTGGGTACTTCTGAAGTTATTGTTGAACCTGCTGCAACATAGGCATTTTTTCCGATTTTTATTGGGGCTATGAGTTCTGTTCCTGAACCTATGAATACATTGTCTTCAATAATGGTTTTATTTTTATTAACTCCATCATAATTACAAGTTATTGTACCTGCTCCGATATTAACCTTTTTACCAATATCAGAATCCCCAATATATGTAAGATGCATTGCCTTGGACCCATGTCCGAAGATACTTTTTTTCATTTCAACAAAATTACCGACTTTTGCTTCGTCTTCAATAATTGAACCCATTCTGATATGTGCATAGGGTCCAATTTGATTTCCACCTTTTAGAGTTGAATCAATTATTATAGAACCTGGCAATAGTTTTGAATTATCTCCAATATTGCTGTTTTCAATATATACATTCGGGTATAGAACAACATTTTTGCCAATTATACTTGTTCCTTTTATTACAACACCAGAGCCAATTATTGAATTATCTCCAATTTCTACCCGTCCTTCAATATAAAAATTATTATAATCTTCAATTTGGATGTTTTTTTTTGTAAATAAATTTATCTGTAATTCTTTTATTTTCGTTTCGATTTCAATTAAATTGTCGGGAAATTGTATTTCTTGAAATTGTATTTCGGGAAACCTGTCTTTCCAAAAATCTAAACTTTCTCCTCTAAACTTAATGTTTTTGTTTGTTGATACTAATTGAGAGTTTGAACTCATTGAATGAATTATAACTCAATAATAGCTTTATAATCTTCGTTTTCTTTAAGTATATCAAAATCTGATTCGTTAAATGCATGAATTTTTAGTGAAGCATCTTTTTCAAAACTCATTTTTAAGTAATCTATTGCTGTCTCTGTTTCGCCTTTTTTAATATTAAGTAATGCTAATAGATAATTTAAAAATGGACTTGAGAACTTATTTTCAATTAATTTATTAAAATAAGACTCTGCTTTTTCTAATTTACCCTTATTAAGCATTAATAAGCCTTCATCTAAGAGAGATTTGTTGTCATCAGGAGAATTGTTTTTGTTTTCCTGTTTAAATTCTATGAAATCCTTATATACGTTTGATCGCATCAATACCTGCATAATACTTGTATAGGATGAGTCTTTATTGCCTGCAATAATTTTTTCAAATGATTTTTTTGATTCTTCTAATTTATTGTTTTTTAATTGTTTCACTGCTTTTGTGAAATCTTCTCTGATTTTTTTTAAGCTTTTTTCTTCTGCTGATAACATTATACCCTCCATAAAAAAAAACTCCCTTTTTTGTTAAAAGAGGGAGTTTTTTGTACCTATATATACTAAACTTATAAATAAAATAATTAATCTTTTGGATAAAGTTCAGGAATTAAGGCAACCTTTGCAATTCCTGCTCCTTTTGCTATATCAATGACTTCCATAATGTCTTTAAATTGTACAGTTTTATCTCCTCGAACAAAAACAACACTGTCTTCATCAGATCTATTTTCATATATTCGATTTAATTCACTCTCTAACATCTGTTTTGACACAACTTGTTTGTTTATCATGATGTCGCCATTTTTTTCGACAGTTAGAACAATTGCTTTAGATATCGTATCTGGTGGTGTTTCTGTTTTGCTTGATGTCTCTGGAAGTTTTATGTCTATACCTTGTTGAGACATAGGCATAATAACCATAAAAATAATCAATAAAACCAATAATATGTCACAAAGTGGTACTACATTAGGTTCTGAATTAGCTACATCTGTCTTTCCTACACTACCGCCCATAAATTCCTCCTGTTTTAAAAACTAAATTTATCAAAAAAACTGCTATTTGTCAAGGAAATTTGTTTTTTTTTGTCAAAATGTTATAATTCTTTTTAATTAATTAGGGAGAATAAAAAATGTTAAATATATCGCTATTTGGACCTCCGGGAGCAGGTAAGGGAACACAGTCAAAAAAAATCATGAAAAAGCATAATTTGCACTATATCTCAACAGGAGATATGCTGAGAGAAGAAATATCAAATAAAACTTCTCTTGGATTTGAGGCTAAGGCAATAATAGAGAAAGGTCATCTTGTGCCTGATGAGTTAATTGTAAAATTGATAGAAAATAAAATTAAGGGAACTAAAGGTGCAAATGGCTTTCTTTTTGATGGTTTTCCAAGAACAGTTGTACAGGCATATATTCTTGAAGGTTTACTTTATAAGTTTGGATCAACTCTTTCAGCAATGTATGGATTAACTGTTCCTGATAGTGAGTTGATGGAGAGGCTACTTAAAAGAGCCAAAATTGAAAACAGGTCTGATGATACAGAGGAAATAATAAAAGAAAGGTTGGCAGAGTATCAGAGAAAAACAAAGCCTGTTGCAGAATTTTATAAAGAAAAGGGGAAATTTACAGAAGTTGATGGTGTAGGTGAGATTGATAATGTTTTTGGAAGATTGACAAATGAATTAGACAACATTCTTGAAAACTCCTGGCATAATATAATTATTTTTGGACCTCCCGGAGCTGGAAAGGGTAGAGTATCTAGAAGACTTGCTAAAGCGAATAATATGGCACTTGTAGCAACAGGTGAGATGATGCGTGAAGAGATTGAAAGAGGAACTGAAATAGGTAAAATTGCACAGGCACATATGAAAATGGGTGAGCATGTTCAGGATGAGATACCTATTAGATTAATTGAACAAAAGATAAAGAATAGTTCAGGTGTAAACGGTTTTTTCTTTAATGGTTTCCCAAGAACAATAGTTCAGGCATATATTCTCGATGGTCTTTTACAACGATTGAATACAACAGTATCCTGTATGATACATATAACTATGCCAACTCTAAAATCTATTAAAAGTTTAAAGGCTCGTGGAGGTACTGCCCAAAAAAGAGTTTATGATACTGATATCGATGTTATTTTGAAAAGAATGGAAGAGTATGTAGAAAAGACCATTCATGTTAAGGATTACTATATTGATAGAGGAAAGTATAATATGATAAATGGAGATATGCCAAGTGATGAACTATTTGAAAAGATACAGGAAATCATTGAAGAATCTAAGAGAATTGTATAGGTTTTAAGGAAAAATTTTGAAAAACTTGAATAAATTAAAAAAAGCTGGAGCAAATTTAACAAAACTCTTAAATGCAATAGAACTCTTATATTGGGATCAGGAAACAAAGATGCCAAAGAATGGA
>JAOZTV010000061.1:2169-12397 GCA_029939015.1 Candidatus Aminicenantota bacterium | reverse complement strand
TTTCTGTCAATATGGAATAAAATACAGGGGATGAAATAACTTCGTGCTACACAAGTATTGAATGTTAAACAATTTTATATAATATTTATAAAAGAAAATATGGAGGAAAAAATGAAGATATTAAGTTTTTTTTTAATAATTTTGGTTATGATTTCAACTCTTACTTTAAAGAGTGGAACTGTTCTATCTGAGTTAACTTATCCTAAGAAAATCTTAGTCGGGGAAGAAAATATTATTATAAGTGAAAAAGCTTCAGTTTTCATTTATTCTAAAAAAGATTTGAAATTCAAAACAAGTTTTGGTAGCAGAGGAGAAGGCCCACAGGAATATATGATCGGTACTTTGAGTGGATTTACAAATATTCGTTTAAATGTTTCAAAGGAAAAAATTGTTGTAACCAGCTTAATGAAGGCTACTTTTTATTCTCTTGATGGAGTTTATAAAAATACAATAAAAACTATTCCGGATTTTTTTGAAGTAAAACCTTTAAATACAAACTATGTAGTTTGGACTGATTTGCTTGATAATAAAAAGTATAGATTCCAGGTATTACATATAGCAGATTCAAATTTAAAAAAATTAAAAGAATTTATTCGAATACCGAATGACCTTGATGCAAAAAGAGGACTGTTTTATTATAAAAAATATTTTGGATATAAAATTTATAATAATAAAATATATTTGTGTCAATCAAAAGATTTGGAAATTGATGTTTTTAATAGTTTGGGAGAAAAAATAGATATAATTAAATCTCCTCTACATAAAATCAAATTTACAGAGAAGGATGCTAAGGCGAAGATAGATCAACTGAAAGTTGATCAACCATCTGTATATAAGATTTTTAAAAAGAAGATTTTTTTTCCTAAAGAGTATCCTGCTATCAGAACATTTAGAGTTTCAGATAATAAACTGTATGTTTTTACCCATAAAACTATAAATTTAAAAAATCAGTGCCTTGTGTTTGGATTAAAAGGTAAATTAATAAAAGACACATTAGTTCCATTAAAAGAGATTTCCTTAAAGAAATGGTTCCCATTTGATATTAAGGATAATAAAGTCTATCAGCTTATAGAAAACCAGGATACTGAGACTTGGGAACTGGTTGTAATAGATATTTAATTGAAAATATTGCCTAAATTTGAGTGATTATTATTATAATTGCTCAATAGTATTTAATCCATTAATTTCTCAATTAAAAGTTTTTCTTTTGGATATAGAGAAATGTTTAATTTTAAAATTTTCAATGCTAATTTTTTTTTACCTTTTGCAAGAAAAATATTGGACACCTCATTTAATACTTTGGATGAAAAAGGATAATAAGCAGATAATGTATTTTTCATTTTTTTATATTGTACACCAGCTTCTTTAATTCCCTTTATTTTAATAATATTAGATAAACGACTAATAAGGTTAAGGTCATGTTTTTTTAAAATCTTAAAAAGTTTTCTGTCAACCCAATAGATTTTTTCATACCCAGACCGGTAATTAGTAAAGAAAAAATATTTTCCATCTGGAGAAAATCTAGGGAAACGTGACTCTTTCATATTAATAGTATCACCCATAGAGCGTGGTTTGGTCCATGAGCCATCAGTAGTTTTAAAACCTATCTCAAAACGTATTGTATTAACGTTCCAGTAGTTCTTGTCATATATTAGATATTCTCCTCTTGGGTCAACTGTAACAGGTTTTAGCATTTTCTTTACAGATTCAATCTTTCTTCCTTTAATAATACTTTTATAGATTTTATGGTTCTTCTTACCCAATTTAGCCTTAAAATAAAATGTACCGTTTTTTCCAAAATGTGAAGGATAATTAGCTAATCCTATAGGAGGATCAACTGATAATATTACTGGTTTGCTCCATCCATTTTTAACTCTATTTACAAACCATATATGAGATTCTTTTTGAATACTATCACCATCATTATAAGGACGTCTTGAATAAAAATATAATCTTTTACCATCCGGCGACATAACTGGACCACCATCTTGGTAAATTCCAGAAAAAGAAACTAATGCCGGTTTTGACCATTCTTCATTCGATGACATTTTTGTATAAAAAATTTTTTGAGGAAATTTATTGTCTTCATAAAGGGAGAAATACATTTCATCTCCATTGGGTGAAAATGCCGGAGCAGAATGGATATGATGTCTTTTATAATCAAGTAAAAATGGGTCAAATAATTTTGGTATTACTCCAGGATGTGTTTGACCCAAATATTTTCCTTTAATATTTTTAAATTTTGCAAAAATATCTGAATGAACCTCAGATGAAAACAAAGTAATTGAAAATAAAAACCAAATGATATATTTAATTAAATTTTTGTTCATAATATTCTCCTCTTTTTATATATCTTCAACATGCAACTCCCAATCTTCTCCATCTTCTGTTTCAATATTCTTTAAATAGTAAAATCTATTATTTGAAATTGTGGAAAATTTCTTATCTCCCTGCATTTGAACAAGAAAATCTGCTTTTTTAACTTTTGGGAAATAAATTTCTTTAAATTCTTTTTTGTTAGTATTATAAATCATATATTTTATTTTTCCATTCTTCTTTTCATAAGTTTGTATGTAAATTTTATTATTATTTACTGTAATATATTGAATTGGTGGATAATAGTCAGGGTATATAATATTTAAACTTTTTATATATTTGTTGACAAAAGCTTCACCTTTTCTTTTTTTTGCATTTACAAGAGCCGGGTTATTAAGATATTCTTTTAATGCAATCTTTTTTTCAGCTTCAGATACTTTGAGCTTTTTAAAATCTCTTTCAATCTGGTCAATTTTTTCCCCATCACTATTATATATATCTATAATAAAACCTTCTGTACTCTTTTCGATGTATATTTTATTGTCATTTACGCAGTAGTTCAAAGAATCAGGCATTACAAATAATTTATTCTCATAGGAAAAGAATTTTTGTTTAAATAATTTCTTTATTTTTTCCATTTTTGAATTATAAAGATCTAATACAAAATGGTTTTTTCCATCTTTCTTATAATCAATTTCAAAAATAAGAAAGTTTTTTTTTACAGGAACAATTTGAAGTATTGTCCTGTTTTTCTTCATTTCTCTAATGAATTTACCGGTTCTTGAAAAAAATATTATTTTATGCCTACTTTCTGCCAGGATATAGTCCTTAAAAACATTGACTATCAAGGTTCTAGCAGGGTCTAGTTTAAATTCTTCAGGTCCTTCACCTAACTTCCCAATTATTTTTTTGACTTTTAAATCTTTTAAAGAATAGATAAATACCTTATGTCCTTCAACAACAAAAAGTTCATTATCATAAACTTTTATCATTTGAGGTTTTAGAACATCATTAAGAGTTCCTATCTTTGTAGAAAACAAAGCAATAGGGGATATTAGAAATAAATAAATAATTAATTTTTGAAAAATAAAATCCTTCTTAAACATAATAAATTCTCCTTATATTTAGGTTTTAGTATAATGTGTAATTATTTTAATGTAAATGAAAAAATAGTCCCATTAAACATAAAGTGACAGATGTAACATGGTATATTTATATAATTATTCAAGGTTTTTGAAAATATTTATAAGTTGAAATCTGTTTTTTACATTTAGCTTTTTATAAATTTTTGAAACATTATTTCTTACTGTCCCATGAGATATAAATAATTTTTCTTCAATATCCTTATTATTTTTGCCTCTAATAATGAGTAGAATAATTGCTTTCTCTGTTTCCGTAACCTTATTTTTGAGAAAAAACTTTTCCATTGATGCTTCTGTTTTTAGTTTTTTTGCAATTCTTTTTATTCTAGTTTTATGCCAATAAAAGAATAGAATAATTATTAAAAGAAACATTATTGCCTTAAACCAGATTGTCAACCAGAATGGAGGTATAACATTTAATTCTATTTCAAGTCCTCTTTCATTCCAGACGCCATCATTATTTGATCCTTTTATTTTTAAAATATAATTTCCGGGATTTAAATTATTGAATGTTATTTCTCTTTTATGCCCAAGATATATCCAGTCTTTATGAATACCAGTGATTTTATAAGCATATCGGTTGTTTTTAGTATTTGAATAATTTAGGGCAGCAAATTCAATGGAAAATGAGTCTTTATAATATAATGAAATCTTTTCGCCTATATTGAAAGTATTGACCAATGAATTAGTTTGTCCATGTTTTGTAAATGAAGTTATCACTATTTTTGGTTCAAATTCATTTCTTATAATTTTTTTTGGATTAAAATGTGTTATTCCCTTATCACCTCCGAAAAAAATCTCTCCTTTTTGATTTACAAAAAAAGAATTCATAGAATAATCAATGTTTTTTATTCCATCCCAGTGATTATACTTTGTATAAGTTTTTTCTTTTTCATTATATTTAAATAGTCCGTTTTCCGTTACTACCCAAATATAAGCATTGATGTCTGGAATAATACTATAGACTGAACTTATATTTAGATCATTAAAATTATAATGAATATATGAAAAGCTATCCTTATTGAGTTTACCAAACTGTGTTCCATGAGTGCCAATCCATAAGAAATCACCTGATTTATCTTCATTGATTGTAATTATTGTTTTATTCTTAAAAATATCAATACCATTGTTTAGGATTTTTATATATTTGAATTTGTTTTTTTCTTGATTATATATATATAATCCTCCCCCATAGGTTCCAACCCATATATTTCCTTCTTTATCCTTGAAGATTGAAGACACAGAACCTTGTGTAAATCTATTTTCTTTTTTTACTTTATTAAAATAGTTTTGCACTTCATTTGTTTTTGTATCAAATCTTATCAGCCCATCTCCATATGTTCCTATCCATAAAATTTCTTTATCATCAAGTAATATTGTGAATACAAAAAATTGTTTATTTTTATGAATCCAATTGAAATCTTTGAAAGTTTTACTTTCAGGATAAAATTTATATAATCCATTTCTTTCAAAACCTGCCCATATATCTCCTTTATTATCAATAGCAATAGACCTGAGTTTGTTGGAATGTGTGTTTTTGTTTTTTAATTTAAAAGTTTCATTCTGTTTTGTACTAAGATTAAATTTATTTAACCCATTATTTGCACCTATCCAGAGTGTGTTTTTATTTTTACTATCTATAGACCAGATAATATTATTGGTGTTTTTGTCTTTTGAATCGGGTTTAATATGATAATTCTTAAACTGGTTAAATTTATTATCAAAATTAAATAGTCCATTATACTTTGTGCCTATCCAAACTATACCAGATTTATCTATAAGAATGGAAAGAATATTTGATTGAGTTCCAAAAGCTTCTTTAATATCTGGGTTATTTTTATGATTATAAAAAATGTTTTTTTTAGGATCAAATATATTTATGCTTCCATTTTTTGTTCCAATCCATAATTGTCCGATTTTGTCTTCTTTAATGCAAGAAACCCAATTATTACTCAAACTAAACACATCATCCGGATCATTCATATATTGTATAAATTCGCCTTTGTCTTTTATTAATCTGTTTAATCCGTTTCTTGTTCCAATCCAGATGTTTCCTGAGCTGTCTATAAAAAGACTGGATATTCTTTTATGGCTGATTGAGGATCTGTTTTCCTTTGAAGGTAAATGATGATGAAACTTTCCACTTTCAATGTTAAAAATGTTTAATCCTTCTTCTGTACCAATAAAAAGATTTCCATTCTTATCAAAGACTAATGATGTTATCCAGTTACTACTTATACTATTATTGTCCCCTTTGGAAAAATTCTTAACCTGACCATTTTTTTTATTGAGGTAAAAAAGACCTTTTCCCCAGCTTCCAATCCAGAGATTGCCGATACTGTCCTCTGAAATTTCTTTTACATAAAGGTCTTTAAATTTTTGAGAAAACAAAATGTTTTCTAATTTATTTTTTTTATTATTATCATTAAGCTGGATTTTTCGTAAGCCATTAAAATAAGTCCCAATCCAGAGATTTGATCTACTATCTTCAAATAATGAATATACAGTTGTACGATTTTTATAGTCATTTCTGTGATCAGGGTAAAATATAAATTTATATCCATCAAATCTATAAAGTCCATTAAATGTTCCAAACCATATAAAATCACTACTGTCCTGATAAATTGAATATATAGTCAAAACTCTAGGTTCAACATTTTCTGGAAAATGATAGAACTTACTAAAATCATATTTTGAATATAAATTTAGATTGATTATAATAAGAACTAAGAAAATACTAACGACAGAAAATACAATACTTTTTCTCATTATTAAATTATACGGCAAATTTAAATTTTTGTTTTAAGTTTTTGTGGGTATAAAGTACTAAAAATTAGAAAGTGACATCTGTCATATACTATTTGAGAACATATTTGTATAGTCGGAATAAGTTGTTGAGTTTTGAATATTTGTATTTTTTAACAGTTTTTTAAATAAAATTGTAATGTTTTTAACCTGAGGAGACAAGTCTCCCCGGTTAATTAAATATATATTATGTTGTTTTTTTATCAATCATATACTGTAGATCTTCTGTGTTTAAATTGATAATTGCTTTTTTTGTTGTTCCTGTATCTTTTGCACCTTTTTTAATAAGATAATAGAGGAAGAATATCAATGCTATCAGGAATAGTATAGCTATAATTACTTGAATAAAATGTGAATCAGTAAATAATTGCGGCCAATAAAATTTTTCAACCCATACTGAATCCTTTAAGAATGCCTTATGTTCTTTATAGAATATAACAAAAGGAAGATAGCCTATTGCAAATCCCATAAAGCCAACCCAGGTGTTCAAGTATCCAAGTCCAAGCCTCATATAAGATCTTATTTCACAGCCAACAAGAAGAACAGCACCTGCGCCTAATAGAAAACCACCAATTGGAACTCCTGCTGTTAATTGATATTTAACTCCACCTGAAAAACCATGTTTAAATCCCAAAAATCCCCAGAAAAATATTACTCCTGCAAGAGTTATAATCCATGCAGCTGTAACACCTTGAAGTGGTAAAAGTCCTTTGAAAAGAGTTCTTGTTATTTTTGGAAGACCTGCGTCTGCAAATTTCTTTTCATTATTTTTAATCATTGATCCAGCTTCAGCTGACACTAAAGCACATTCGGTTCCAAAACCTGATTTTGCCATTGCAAAACCTGCAACAATTCCAGAAAACAGGGTAATAAGTCCATATAGCAGTCCTTTATGTGCAAAACCTTTGTTGAAAGGTACGATTTTTCCAGCTTTAAGATGGCTGAAGAAATCTGGTGAGAAAAGTCCACCGAAAATTGCTACCCCAAAGAAGAGTACTAAGAATATTAATCCTACCCAAAAAATAATCCTTTTTGTTGGTTTATAATTTGGATCATAATTTGTACATTCTGCTTTATCTCCTTTTTCAAATGCTTTAACTGAATAAAGTTTTGTGTTCTGATGTTTGAAATTATGTGATAGTTTAAGTTTATTCATCAACAAAAATGCTGAAAGTCCACCAATTGACATAAAAACAATAGCTACCAGAGAATGAATGCTCATCATTGGTACACCACCAAGTAAATGGTTTAATGTACAGCCACCTGCAAGTCTTGTACCATAACTGAATACTATACCTCCGATAAAGGATACAATAAGCATTTTTTTGCTATATTTAACCCATATCCTTGAATCTCCTTCTACTCTTGCAACCAACCAGCCACCAATAAGCATACCAAGAATTATCCAACCAATTCCAGGCACAAAAGCACCACCACTATTGATTGTTGTACCATTATCCATTACAGTACTATTTCCGTAAATTTGAAAATCGCTAATTCCAAAAGTATTGGATATCCATACTTCAATTGCCCTGAACATTTTGCCCAAATCTGTTGTAACTGTCATTGGTTTTACCTTAGGGACCTTACCATCAAGCATCTTTGGGAGCATTGTCCCTAATAGATAAATTATTTGAGCAACACCAAAAATAATTCCTGCCCAAAGGAACGACCATTGTTTAGTTAAAAGTTTTTTCATACTACATTCTCCTTTTTTAATTGTTAAATATAAACGATAAAAAAGAAGATGTCAATATATAGTTAAAATTTAACAATAAAAACAGGCGTATTTAAGTTGCAAATTTAGTTGATTTTGGGTTACAATATAATAAAGGAGATTAATATGAAGATTAAAAAAAATATAAATTTAATAGTTTTGTTGTTATTTATTGTATTCTCATTCACTCTTATTGGATATGCTTATGAGATGGAAAAGCTACCAATATTAGATCCTCAGAAAAAAGGATATGTTGAAGTACCTGATGGAAAGGAAACGGCCTATGTCAGATATATTGAGAACTACTATACTTTAAAGCAGATATATGACTCAATTATAGATGGTGAGGAAGGTGGGCTGTCTTTAGACCTTACAAAAATTAAGCGGGTATTACATGGGGGATCAATTGATACAGATAAAATCTTTGGGAAATCTTATATTGGACCATATCCAATGGAATCTAATGAGGTAAAATATACGTATAAGAGATTTAGGAAATCAGGAAGTATTAGTAATGGAAAGGGCTATCTTTATTTAAAAGGTTTTTTTAGACCATCAATAAACAGTGAAAACTGGATCAATCAGGGACAAGTTGTTATTCGTGTCGATCTAACACTTGATAGAAAGGGGCAAGACATTTCCATGGGCGTCTATGATGTTATTGTCAGATTTAAAATTATTAATGGTAAATATTATAAAGTACCAACTATTATTGAAGGCCCAATGGTTAATATGATAAGAAGTGAAAAACCTGATGAACTTGTAATCTCTTTTAAAACCAGTGTACCTGTCAAGTCTGCTGTTATAGTTGATAAATTGCGTTTTGAAAATAATAAAAACAGTATCAAACATGAAATAAAACTAAGTGGATTAAAATCTGATACTTTATATAATTATAAAATTGAGATTGATGATTATATATCAAGGGCTTATACTTTTAAAACTGCTCCAGAACCTGGAAAGGCTAAGGTAATATTTTCGTACTCTGGAGATAGTAGAGCAGGTGTAGGAAACGGAGATACAAATTATCTTGGTGTTAATTATAGAACTATGGAGCGACTTGCAAATTTGGCTTATCAAAAAGGTTCAGAGTTTTTTATCTTTGGTGGCGATATTATGAATGGAAATACCTCAAGTGTAGATGATTTTAGGACACAGATGCATGGCTGGAAACAAACTCTTGCTGGGTTTTGGAATCATAGACCTGTTTATACCTGTGTAGGAAATCATGAATCACTTTTAAGGATTTTGGTAAACAAGAATATTTTTGGAAAAATGGGTATTCTCAGAATGGATAGGTGGCCTTACGCAACTGAAAGTGCCGAGGCCGTTTTTGCAGATGAATTTGTATATCCCTTAAATGGTCCAATTGCATCTGATTCAAGAAGACCTTCTTATAAAGAAAATGTCTATTCTTTCAAATATGGTCCAATGAAATTTATTGTATTTAATAATAATTACTGGGTTGCAAAATCAAGAAGTCCATTGGGCAATGTTCCAAAAATATTTGGTGGCTCTCCTGAGGGATATATAATGAAAGATCAGATGAAATGGATAAAAAAAGAGTTAAAAGATGGCGAAAATGATCCAAATGTAAAATATATAATACTTTTTGCACAGGAACCTGTCTTCCCCAATGGTGGACATATTAAAGATTGTATGTGGTATTATGGGAATAATAATGTTCGTGCATATTATAAAGATGTCAAAACTGGTAAATTAAAAGATGAGGATAAAGGCATTATTGATGTGAGAAATGAATTTGTCAGGCTTGTAGGAAATAACAAAAAGGTTGCGGCAGTTCTTGGTGCTGATGAGCATGCTTTTCATAAGATATTAATTGACAAAAATGTTCCAATTGGCGATATGGATACAGATGATAAGGATGGAAACGGTAAGATTGATAATAAAATATCACCATTAAGTGATTTAAAATATCCTGTCTGGTATCTTGTATCAGGAGGTGGTGGAGCTCCATATTATGCAGAAGAGTCTGCACCATGGAATAAATATTGGAAAAAAAATAAAAATTTTTACAAAAAAGAAAAACATACATCTATGAGAGGCTGTTATTATTATTCATCTCAGGAAAATATTATAATGTTTTATGCAGATAAAGATAAAATATCAGCAGAAATCATAAATCCTTATGGAGATATAATAGATAAAATTGACAATTTGATGGAAGTCAAGAAGTGATAGTTAAGGCAAAGAGGCAGAGAGGCAAAGAGTTAAAAAGGCAAGTAGG
>JAOZTV010000061.1:0-2069 GCA_029939015.1 Candidatus Aminicenantota bacterium | reverse complement strand
AAGTGATAGTTAAGGCAAAGAGGCAGAGAGGCAAAGAGTTAAAAAGGCAAGTAGGCAAGTAGGCAGAGAGGCAATGAGGCAATGAGTAGTACAAAAAAAGAACTATTATTAGATATCTTATTAATTAAAAAGATATCTTTTAAGAACTACACTACTTGCCTCTCTGCCTCCCTGCCTATTTGCCTAATTTATTATTTTCAAAGGATATTAAATTGAAAATAATAAATGGTCTCATATTAGCTGCTGGATTTTCTTCAAGAATGGGCTCTTTTAAAATGGAACTTGATATTGATGGAATATCAATGATAGAAAGAACTGTATTGAATATGCAAAATGTTTGTGATAAAGTTATTGTCGTGAGTGGATATAAAAAAGAAATTATCAGAGATTTATTAAAAGGATATAAAAAAGTTGATATAGTAGAAAATATAAAATATGAAATGGGGATGTTTTCCTCTATTCAGGCAGGTTTAAAAACGCTTGATTGCGACAGGGTTTTTATTCAACCTGGAGATATTCCCTTTGTTTCAGCAGATGTTCATAATGCATTATTGGCAGATATAGAAGACATTCTGATACCTATTTATAAAGGAAGAAAGGGACATCCTGTCTTGATAAATAAACCTGTAATTGAAAGAATATTAAAAGAACCTGAAGATTCAAAATTGAATTAATTATTCAGTCAATATTGCAATAAAACGATTGAAGTTTTTGAAGATACAATTCATTTTGATATAGATGATAAGGGAGATTATAAGAGGTATTTAAATGAAAATATATAAAGAATTGCTAAATATAAATGAAGCAGGGAGGGACTGTGTTTTAATTACTGTTATAGATAAAAAGGGGTCTGGACCTGCTAGGATTGGTTTTAAAATGATACTTACGGAGGATGGCAAAACTGTGGGTACTGTAGGTGGTGGCAATCTTGAATATCTTGCTATCCAAAACGGTATGGATGTTTTTAGAGAACAGAAGAATAAAGTACAGGAATATTATCTTGGAGAATCCGAGGAAGTTATTGATATACAAAAATTTAAGACGGTTGAAAAAACAGGTATGATTTGTGGCGGTTCTATTTCTCTTTATTATGAATATCATGGCGTTTCAGATACTGTTTATATGTTTGGTGCAGGTCATGTTGGGCAAGCAATACTCTATCATCTTGAAAAATTAAATTATAATATAATACTTATTGATAGCAGGGAAGATATATTAAAAAAAGTTTCCGATCAAATCACTGATAAAATTATTTCTTATAAAGATATAAATTCTTTAAAAAAAAACAGGGAAATAAGAAAAGATAGTTTTTTTATTATAGCAACTCATTCACATGATATAGATTATTCAATTTTAAAAGCATTGATTAAAGAAGACTGTAAACCAAAATATATTGGAATGATAGCTTCAAAGAAGAAGAGCGTTACGATAATGAATGATATTAAAAAAGATTTTGAAAATAATGCTGATATTGATAAAATACGAAGTCCTATTGGGCTTAATATTGGTGGAAATACTGCCGATGAGATAGCTATATCAATAATTTCTGAATTACAAATGATAAAATATAATAAAGAGGATCTAAAATGGAAGTAAATTTTATTTTAAATGAGAAAAATCATAGCGTTGACATTACCGGATATTCTAATGTTTTGAACTTAATAAGGGATGAAATAGGATTAAAGGGGACAAAAGAGGGATGTGGAGAAGGTGAATGTGGTGCCTGTTCTGTACTCATAGGAACTTTAAATGATAATGGTACAACTGTTGATTATAAGTCTGTACCCTCTTGTTTACTTCCAATTGCAGATTTAGATGGCAAACATCTTATTACAATTGAAGGTTTGTCAAAGCAGGAAATAAACCCAGTACAAAAGACTTTTATAGAAGAGGGTGCAACCCAATGTGGTTTCTGTACCCCTGGATTTATTATTTCAATAACTGCTTATGTACTTTCGAGTACTGAAATTGAAAATGATATTATTGATTCAATTGATGGACATATTTGTAGATGCACTGGCTATAATTCAATAAAAAAAGCAGTTATTAAAATTGATGAAATGGTAAAA
>JAOZTV010000329.1 GCA_029939015.1 Candidatus Aminicenantota bacterium | reverse complement strand
CCCATTCGTTATCATACCATGCCAGTATTTTTACCATTTTATCATCAATTGATGTGATAAATTCAGCGTCAACAATTGAAGAATGACTATTACCAATAATATCTGATGATACCAATGGTTCAGTGCTGTATTCAAGATATCCCTTTAAGCTTCCCTTTTCAGCAGCTTCCTTGAATAATCTTTTTAGTTCATCAAGACTTGCAGGTTTGTTAAGATTTACAACAAGGTCAACAAGTGAACCATCAGGAGTTGGTACTCTTACGGCACTTCCTGAAATTTTACCTGCCATTTCAGGGATTACAAGTCCAACTGCTTTGGCTGCTCCTGTAGTCGTAGGAATAATGTTTTGTGCAGCTGCTCTTGCTCTTCTCATATCAGAATGAGGAAGGTCAAGAATTCTCTGGTCATTAGTATAGGAATGAATTGTAGTCATATTTCCTTTAACTATTCCAAAATTATCATTAAGAACCTTTACAACAGGTGCAATACAGTTTGTTGTACATGAAGCATTTGAAATTATATTATGTTTGTCTGCATCATAAATATCATCGTTGACACCCATTACTATTGTTGCATCAGGGTCACCTGCAGGAGCTGATATAACAACTTTTTTTGCACCTGCTGTTATATGTTTTGTTGCCCCATCTCTTTTTCTGAAAAATCCAGTTGCCTCTACTACAAGGTCAACTCCAAGCTCTTTCCACGGGAGTGTTTCAGGGTCTTTTTGAGAGTATATTTTATATTCTTTTCCGTCAACCTTTATAAATCCTTCTCCTGATTCGATTTTTTTGTCAAATTTCCCAAATACAGTGTCATACTTCAATAGATGTGCAAGCATCTTAGCTGATGTAAGGTCATTGATTGCTACTATTTCAAAATCAGTCTGCTCAAAGCTTGCTCTAAAAAAAAGTCTTCCAATTCTCCCAAAACCATTAATTGCTACTTTATAACTCATTTAATACCTCCATTTTTTAATTGTTATTATATCAAATTACCACAAAAAAATATTTATTTCAAGGCATTTATGTTATAATTTTATAATTATTATCTAAATTCAATTTAGGTATTATTTTAGGGGTATAAATAATGAATAAAAATGAAAAAAAATCATCAAAAGATGTTGAAGAAATAGATTTTAGTATTATTGAAGCAAAAAAAAAAAGTAAATTTAAGAAAAGAATTATTCGGTTGTTAATTATTTCACTTATTCTTATTATTATAATAATATTTCCAATGTTTTTCTATAAAAAAGAAGTTAATTCAAATATACTCTCACAATTATATAAAAAAGGTGCTTTTCACGTTCACTCAGTTTTTTCAGATGGTACAGGAAGTATATCAGAGATATCAAAAGCAGCAAATCTTAATAAATTAGATTTTGTCTTGATGACTGACCATGGAAAACCTAATGTGAAATGTTCAAACTCTACAGCATGGGATAATAAAGTTTTAATTATAGGCGGTTCAGAGTTTTCATTAAATAGTGGGCATCTTGCTTCAGCCGGTTATGGTTTTAAGAATAAAAAAGACTATATCTTTCCACCCGAACCACAGGAAGCTATAAATGATGTAAATAAAACCAGTGGAATATCTTTTGTTTCACATCCTCTTGATGGGAAAATTCCATGGACTGACTGGGATATAAAAGGTTTTTCTGGTGTTGAAATCCTAAACTCATATAGTTCAGCAAAAAAAACGTCAATAATAAATATTCTGACCTTTCCCCTACAATATTTATTTAATAAAAACTATGCCTTATTAAATACTGTATCGTATCCAAAAGAAAATTTAAAACTCTGGGATGACTTAAATAAAAAAGGGGATTATTTCGGTATATACGCACTTGATGCTCATTCAAAATTACCCATAACAAGAAAATTAGTATTTAAATGGCCATCCTATAGAGCAATGTTTAATGTTTTCACTGTTTATGTAAAAACTGGAAGAGAATTTAAAGCAGACCCTGAATATTCTGCACAACTTATTATTGATGCTATTAAAAAGGGGAATTTCTTTAGTGTAATAGAGGCAATTGCACCTGCGAATGGCTTTGAAATGTTTTTTATTGAAAAAAATGGAAAATCAAATGAAATGGGAAGCAAAATACAAAATACGAGAGGAGATATAGTTATAAAACTTCCCTTTAATTTTAATACAGATGTAGTAGTCAAAAAAGATGGAAAAATATTTAAAGAATTAAAAAATAATTACAAAAAAGAACTGAGAATAAAAATTGATAAAAGCGGAACTTATAGAGTAGAGGTTTTCGTAAGCGATAATAGTTTTAATAAGCTACCCTGGATACTTACAAATCCGTTTTTTATCGGCACTAAAGAAATTGTGACTAAACAAAAACCAAATCATCAAATAAAAAAGGCATATAACCTATTTGAGAATTCTTTTAAAATAGAAAAGAATAAATCTTCTGAGGCAAATCTGTTAATAGAAAAAGAAGAAAACATAAATGTAATTAAATTGGATTATTTTTTGAAAAATGAAGAAAATAAAAAGGATTTCTGGATTGCTATTGCTCAAAGGAAAATAGTAAATTTTTCAGGTTATTCAGGGATTGTATTTAAAGCAAAAAGTGATAAAGCAAGAAGATTCTGGCTTGAATTACGAACAAATGAAGATAATAAAGAACTCAGTTATAGACATTCGTTTCTACCAGAACAAGAGTGGAAAACCTTTTTTATCCCTTTTGCAAAATTACATTTAATCTCAGGTGATGGAGAAAAAATAAATTTATCTAAAATAAATGCCTTGTTTTTTGCAATTAATAATGCCTTGTCTTATAAGAATAAAAAAGGAATATTAAAGATTAAAGATATTGGTCTATACTAAACTAAACCTAAATTATGTGCCCTAGCTCAGTAAACGATAGTATTCTTGATAAACTCAGAGATGAGAATATTGATTTTATACCTAAAAATCCATATTTAAAAAAGGCAAAAGAATTAAACAATATTTTATTTAGTATTAATGAAATAGCTCAAAATTTTAAAACTATATTTGACAATAATAATTTGCCTATTGTGATAGAAATTGGTACATATATGGGGCAAACACTTATTGAACTTGCTGTCTCAAATCCACATATTAATTTTATAGGTATTGATATAGTATTTAAGAGAGTAGTAAAAACTTCAGAAAAAATAAAAAATTCAAACATTTCCAATGCAAAAATGGTAATAGGGGATGGACTAAAATTATTAAATATTATACCTGAAAACTCAATTTCAGGGATATGTGTTTTTTTTCCAGACCCATGGGAAAAGAAACATAAAAAAAGATTGATTAATGAAAGGTTTTTCATAAAATCAAATAAATTATTAAAAAAAAATGGCTTTCTATGGTTAAAAACAGACCATAAAGACTATTTTGAATCTTATAAAAACCTAATTAATTATAAAACATTTATTTCCTTAAAGAAACTTCCAAATATGCTTAACGAAAAAGAATACCCAACCTATTTTGAGACATTATTCA
>JAOZTV010000328.1 GCA_029939015.1 Candidatus Aminicenantota bacterium | reverse complement strand
AAAATAAAAAATTCAATCTATATCAGTATAGAAAAAATAATATCCAAAATCAACAGCCATTTTATATTTGTTTCAAAAAAAGACATAAATACTGCCATGAAGCATAAGTTTACAAAAAATAATTTTACGTTAATAAGAAGTGGTTTTCCAATAAAAAAATTTTTGGAATGGAGGGGTAACAAAAATATCATTAAAGAAAAATATAAAATACCAAAAGACCATTTTATCTGTGGGGTAATTGCCCCTTTTAAACCACAAAAAGGACTCTTTCATCTAATAAATATTGCTGAAATAGTAATAAAAGAAAACAAAAATGTTGTTTTCATAATTGCAGGTGATGGTAGCTTAAGAAATAAACTGACTAAATCTTTAAAAGAAAAGGGGCTATTGAAATATTTTAGATTACCCGGTTTTATAGACGACGTAGAAAATATTATTTCAATTTTTGATTTAGGAATTTCAACAGCATTATGGGAAGGACTACCGCAAAGCCTGATACAATTAAGATTAATGAAAAAAACTGTCATTGCAAGTGATATCCCTGGAAACAAAGAGGTAATCATTGATGGTAAAAATGGTTTCACTCATAATATAAATGATTATAAAGGGTTCTCAAAAAAAATACTCTCAATAATTAATAATAATAAATTAAGAAATAAAACCGATAATTATAAAGACAATCTAACAAATTGGGATGCAGATTATATGGTTAAGGAACAGGAATTACTTTATAAATCTCTCAATTTAGGTTTTAAAAAAAATAAAAAAAAATAAAAAAAATAAAGAATTTTTTTTTTATTTTTGTTATACTTAAATCCTAATGGATAAGGGATTAAATGAAAACGAAGCTCTACTGATTAAAAAAATTTTAAAATCGAAAAACATTATAATCTCTCAGAGCAGAATAAAAGATACACTTAAAAAAATCGTCAGTTCACAAAAAGTGTTTCCATTAACTCAACAGAGAGCTCTATTAATAAGGCTCCTTCAAATTTTTCAAAACACGAATAAAAAGGAAATAATTATTCTGGATGAATTAAAAAAGGACGAAAAGCTTCCTGCTACATTTATTTTTGGTGTACTTGCTCAGGATTGGACAGGTATGTCAAACTCTATTCTTGGAATAATTAATCAAATTTGTAAGAATGTTTTATTTATTAAGGCTTTTACAGTTGAAACTGATAAAAATCGTATAGGGATTGTAATAGTTTCATTTACAATTGAAACTAAAATAGAATATGACCAATTTAATAAAAACAGCAAACAATTAATTAATTTTATAAAAGAAGCTTCAAGAGGAAGTATAAGTAAAACATTGTTTTTAGAAGATGAAACTATAAAGTTTGAAATACATAACGACATTGTAAATTATATTTCCAAAACATATCCTGATCCTGAATTAATTGACCTTATCGGAGAAGACAGTGAAGTATTGAAGTTTATTTCTTCAAGATCAAGCCAATATCTAAAGGAGAGAAAGATTCGTGATCTTTCAGAATTAATAGTTTCAAATTATAAATATATCAAACAGATTAGAAGTGGAAAACACGAAGAAATCCTTAAAATAAAGAATTTTGAAACTAAAAAAGAAAATCTTACAGGTATAACTTTTTTTTGCAAACAAATATCTATTACTATTGAAGATTTTTTAAAAACACTGAATTTCATAGTTCCCGGAAATAGTATTAAGCATCATAAGAGTTTTGTAACAACAGATGGTATTTTGATTTATCGAATTGAAATTGTTGATAGAAAAGGTAAACCTTTAGATAAAAAGTTAATTAAAACGATTGAATATAATCTTGAAAAACTTATACTTTCTTCAATAGAAAAGAAATTTTCACAAGTTAAGTCAATTGGAGGTTTTGAACATTTTGCAAGGGCAATACTACCATTTTTAATGTTGGAATTAAAAAAAACAAATATTACACAGGTTTTTATTAATGCAAACAAAAAATCTGATTTTTCTCTTGAGACCAAGCTAATTATAGTTAGTTTTGAAAAAAAAGGTAGAAATCTAATTAAAATATTAAGTGCCCTTGAGAAAATTGAAGGACTTGAAATAACCTCATCTCTACCACCAAAAATATATAATAAAAATGTTCAAATAGATATAATAAAGCTTAATATTAATCTATCTGAATTCAAGAGTTTTGATGATGTATTCTATAATATTAAAATCACTTTAAGTAATTTCTATGGTGATATCCGTGATTTTGATCAAGGTTTTAGAGAATTCGACATGAGAATATTATCTGAATTGATGGTGCTTTTAAACAATATTGATAATACATTAATTAGAGATATTTATTTTAATTTTGACGAAGTTTACAGAATTGAAATCCCCTTTAATCTTTTAAAGGATTGCATAGTTTTATGTTCTGATACGATTAAATTGATATCAAGAGAGAATAAACTTAAATATATTATAAAACATCTTAATGGAGAAGATTGTGATAAAACTATCTTATGTATTTCATATCTAAATTCTAAAAACTCATTAAATAAACTTCTAAAAAACTTTAAAAAAAAGAAAGTTTATTTTACAAGGGTAACATGGGATCATAGAGTTTATTATATTATTGTTGCATCTGATAATAATAAACAATTAAATGAAGATTTCATTCAATCACTTTATGGATAAGAAAATATTTGAAAAAATTTCTAAAGCACATATTTTTATGGGCATGTCAGAAGAAAAGATTATATCTTTTTTTAAAACTTCAAATTATAGAATAACAAAATATGTTAAAGGCAATACCATAGCATTTAGAGGAGATTTATATACTGAATTTATGGTATTAATAGAAGGTGTTGTAATTGGTGAAATGGTTGATCCTAATGGCAATGCTATTGAAGTTGAAGTAATTAAAGCCCCTCGTCCCTTAGCACCGGCAATTCTTTTTGGTAAAAACAACAAACTTCCAGTTGATATAATTGCCAGTGAAAATTCTACCATATTATTTATTCCTAAGAGTTCAGTAATTAGATTATTACAATCTGATATAACAATATTACAACATTATCTTGATATTATAAGCAATAGAGCCCAATTTCTATCTCAACGCCTTCGCTTAATGTCATTAAAGACTATTAAAGAAAAATTCACATATTATATTTTAAATCATCCTGTTAATAAACATAATGAATTAATCATAAATAAAAACCATCAGAAATTAAGTGAATATTTTGGAGTAACAAGACCGGCATTATCAAGAGTAATATCAGAATTGGAAAAAGACAAGATAATCACATTTAAGCAAAAAAAAATAAAAATCATCAATAGAATAAAATTGAATAATATTCTATATTAAGGTTGAATAAAAACATTATAAATACCCTAAAGACTTTAGTTTTTCTTGATCTTTTTTATTAAGTTTTACAGATTTATGCTTTTCTTGAGATGAATTTTTGATGATTTTTTTAATTTTATTAATTTTTATTTTATTTTTTTTTAATAAATACTGTTTGGACTTACTAATATTATTAA
>JAOZTV010000327.1 GCA_029939015.1 Candidatus Aminicenantota bacterium | reverse complement strand
TTCCTTCTCTGAATATATTCCTTTAAAGCCTCTGTTACAGTTGCTTTTTTTGTATTATGATTCCCTATTTTTTGAGCCTCAATGATGAGACTATCATCAATTGCAAGATTTGTTGCCATTTCGCCCTCCTCTTCACACATATATATACACCAAACCATGTGTAAAAACAACAAATACTTTAAATTATATTTATTTCTTATATAAAAAAACAAAAAACGTCTCAGTCGCTTTTTGTCTAAAGAGTCAAAATCCCTATAAAACCATCATCCTATTCTAAAATATCAATGAAATATTTAAAACTTATATGTAAGTCCTAGACTTATTCCTTTTGAGTTTGCAATAGGCATAATATTAAGATTATTAGCAAATTTACTTCTTCTTTTTACTACATATTTACCAATAGCATAACCAAGAACTGCACCAAGAAATACATCACTGAGCCAGTGTGTATCCTCTGTTACTCTTGATAGTCCACATAAAGTTGCTAAAGAGTAAGATATAATTGGAACTATTGGTGTATCCTTATACATTTCAGAAATTACTGTAGCTGTTCCAAATATTGATATAGTATGACCTGAAGGGAAGGCATCATAATGAGATATTTGATATGGTTCATATCTCTTAAAAAAACCAGATGGTCCAGCCCATGAGTCATTACCATTATCCCACGAAGGCCTTTGTCTGCCAAACAAATGTTTGCCTGCCTGAACAACAAGACCAGTATGAATAAATGTCATTAAGGTTAATTTTGCCGTTTCCTTTGCTTTATCATCCTTTAAAATAAGTCCGCCAAGATAGAATAAACCTGAAACACCAAGATTAAAACCACCATCACCCATTTTAGTTACCTTTGGACTTAATTTATCAACCCATTCGTTTTTAGATTGGAAGTCCTTTATACTTCGGTAAATTGCCTCATCATTATGTATTAAAATACCTGTAATTGCGATAACACTACCAATTAATAAGAGGTCTTTACTCTTTATTCTAAATGGAGATGTAAAAATATGACCAATATCCTGTCCAAGAGCTTTAAAAAATGGTGTTTTACTATCGTCTTTTTTTTCAATTTTTTTACTCTTTTTATTCTTGTTTTTTGAATTCTCTGCTGTACTTAGAAGAGCAGACTGGAAAATAAATAAAAAGATAAGTAAAAATATTATATATTTTTTTTTCATAATATATATTAATATATAATAGTTTTTTGGTCAAATATATGTTATATAATATTTATGAAAAACAAAGTATATTATATTAAAGTAGAAGATAATGAGAACGATGAAATTATATCTGAAAAACTTGTAAAATTTCTTGAAGAGAATGACTTGCTTTCATTTATAAAACCTAAAGACCTTATTGCAATTAAAACTCATTTTGGAGAGAAGAATTCTATTGGATATGTAAGACCTATTGTCTTAAAAAAAATTGGCGATTTAATAAATACGAAACGAGCGAAACCATTTTTGACTGAAACCTCAACCTTATATAGAGGCAATAGATCAAATGCTGTTGACCATATTCACCAAGCATATACTCACGGTTTCACTTATGAAAATACTGGAATGCCTATAATTATGGCTGATGGCTTATTTGGTGATGAAGAAACAAAGGTTGATATTAATGGCGAATTATATAAAGAAGTTTTTGTTGCTTCACAAATAGAAAAGGCTCAATCTCTTATAGTTATTACACATTTTACAGGACATATGCTTACAGGATTTGGAGCAACATTAAAAAATCTTGGTATGGGCTGTGTCAGCAGAAAGGGGAAATTGATACAGCATTCAACTGCAAAGCCATCAATAAAAACAAGTAAATGTACAGGCTGTGGGGAATGTTTTAAATGGTGTCCAAAGGATGCAATTACAATGAATGCAGGAAAAGCTTCAATTAAGAATAGTATCTGCATTGGTTGTGGAGAATGTCTTGCAGTCTGCAAATACGATGCAGTTGGATATAACTGGTCAGAAACCTATGAAAATATTCAAAAAAAAGTTGCAGAACATGCCCTTGGAGTTATCAAAAACAAGCCGGGAAAAGTTTTATTTATTACATTTATGAATAGAATTTCTAAAGAATGTGACTGTATGGGAAAATATGAAAAAATATCACCTGACATTGGTGTATTAATATCAACTGACCCAATAGCAATTGACAAAGCCTCTTTAGATCTCTTCCTGAAAAAAACAGGCGTAAATATTGATAAAAAAGCCTTTAATATTCCATACAAAATCCAAATTGAACATGGAGAAAAAATAGGACTTGGAAGTTCAGAATATGAATTGATAGAGATTTAATACTCTTTTTATAAAGTGGTTAACTTTCCTATTTACTTTTTTTTTATTATTCTATATAATTCACTTTGGAGGAAGAATGCAAAAAATACTTATAATTGATGATTCAAAATTTGCACGAATTAAGCTTGGGTCTTATATCAAAAAAGCTGGTTTTGAATTGATTGAGGCTGAAAATGGCAAAATAGGTCTTGAAAAAGCTTTATCTGAAAAACCAGATTGTATTATATGCGATATATTAATGCCTGTAATGGATGGTTTTGAATTTGTTGAAAAATTTACTGCCACAGGTTCAGAAATCCCAATAATAAATATGACTGCAGACATTCAAAATAGTACAAAGGAGAAAATACTCAAATTAGGCTCAAGTCTTGTGCTTTCAAAACCACCAAAAGAAGAAATATTAATTAGTTCAATAAAAACTGCTTTAAAAAATAAGGATTTATAAAATGCAACTTTCACAATTTGAAGTAGATGCTCTAACAGAAGTCATAAATATTGGATTAGGACAAGCAGCAAACTCTTTAAATGAAATAATGGAACACCATGTTGAATTAAATGTCCCTAAATTGGATATTTATGATATAAACGATCCAGAACTTAGTAAACATATTTTTGAAAACACTGAAATATCATCAGTACGCCAAAATTTTAATGGCGAATTTTCAGGTTCAGCCTCACTCTTATTCCCTGACAAAAGTGCAAAAAATCTTGTCGCAAATGTAACAGGAGAGGAACTTGATTCACCTGATTTGGACTCTATCAGAAGTAGCACTTTGTTGGAAATTGGAAATATTGTTATTAATGCAATAATGGGAACAATAGGTAACCTGTTAAAAAGTAACTTAGAATTCTTATTACCAGAATATCAAAAAAGCAAGGATTTTAGAAAATTTTTCATAAACACTGACAAATCAAACCAACAAAGCCTAGTTGTATTAGCAGAAACAAATTTCTCATTAGAAAAATTAAAAGTGGATGGTTTTATCCTTTTAATTTTTGAAGTAAAAGCAATTGATTTCTTAATTAAGATGATAAATAAATATATAGATGAATAAATTCAATCAATTTGATCATCTTCATATTGGTATATTTATTATTGACGAAGATTATAAGGTAATCTTTTGGAATAAAACAATAGCTGAATGGACTAAAATTGAAAAAAATATAATCACTAATAAAAACCTATTAGATTT
>JAOZTV010000060.1 GCA_029939015.1 Candidatus Aminicenantota bacterium | reverse complement strand
CTTTGATAATGATTCTTCTCATGGTTGAGGAATCATCAACTACTAAGAATTTCATAATTTCTCCTTCAATTAATATTCTATTATAGTGATTTTTAATAAAAGAGTAAATGATTTTTGAAGAAAAAATAATTATTTTTGCAGTTCTTATTTGAAGGATAATTCTATATAGTATTATTTCGTTTCGTGTTAACCTCCAAAATATTGGAGTTTGTCTTATTGGAGGATCAATTGCTGTTGTTAAGTGAAATTTTGTAAATTGTTATATATCAATGTTTTTATGTACTTTGTATTGCTTTTATCTTATTTTGGCATTAAAATTGCTAATGTAATATATTAAATATGGAGGTTAGAGTATGAAAAAAATATTTTTGATGAGTTTATTGACCCTGATAGTGTTTCTACAGATGGGACTTTTTGCAAAAGAGCTTGATAAAATTCAAAATCTTCCTGATGGTGTTTCTATTCATTCATTGGATAATGGAATTAAGGTTTTATTAATCGAAAATCCTGCATTGCCTATGATTGGGGTAAATACTGTTGTAAAAGTTGGTTCTGCCTATGAATCATTTTCTTCAAGTGGAATGAGCCATATGTTGGAGCATCTTTTATTTAACGGTTCATCTAAGTGGAACCAGAGAGAATTATATGATTTGACTGATAAGATTGGTGGATATAATAATGCAAATACTTCTGAGTATTTTACAAATTACATGATGGTTACGCCAAGTGCAAATATCAGGCAGGGAATGGAAATTCAGGCAGGTATGTTATTTGATTCAATACTGCCTGTTAAAAATTTTAATAAAGAGAAAGGTATAGTACTGGAAGAGATAGCAAAGAGTCTAGCTAATGTTAATGAACAGGCACGAAGGAATGTAAGAGGCATTATTTATAAGGGGCATGCTCTTTCATTGCCGACTCTTGGAACATATCAGACAATAAAGGGAATGAACAGGGATGATGTTTATAAGTTTTATAAGAATAATTATGTTCCTAATAATATGCTGATGTCTGTTATTGGTAATTTTAAGACTTCTGAAATGTTAAAGATGCTTTCTGAGATATATGGAAATATCAAACCGGGAAATGTTATTCGTCCGGATATGCAGGAATGGGGAACAGGTTTTGAAACTCCAAAGTCTGAAACAAAAGAAAAAATAAGTCATAGATTCTATAAGGGTAAAAATACACTTTTACAACATTTTTACAAATTAGGAAATAATAGTGTTGAATTTTATTCTTTATTGGATATTTCGTTGAGAAAACAAAAAATAAAACTGCTTAACACTCTCAATAAAATTTATCCTAATCAGATTGGTAAGATTAATTTTACAATTCATAGCTCTCCTGTAAGAAGTTTTTTGCAGGCTGATATTAAATTAAATAATGAAGTGAAAATTTCAGAGATTTCAAATCATTTTGATATGGAATTAAAAAAATTAAGTTTAATATTATCTGATGATATCGTAAAGGCAGAGGCTGTAAAATCAAAATCAGCGTTTTTAAAACAGATTGAAAAGCCTCATATGTTTGGAATTTATAATGCAGGTTTAATTGCTGAAAATGGATTGGGTTCAATTATCGAAGCTTTCAGTGGAAATGGAATTATTGAAGCAGGAAAAAACCTTAAGAGTTTTACAGTTAAAGATGAGCCGCAAGTAATTATTCAACATCCTGTAAAAAACGATAAGGAACAGAAAGAAAAAAAAATTAAAGTTAAACTCTTTGAAAATGGGAAAACTAAATCAGCAGTAATTGCAAAACAGAATAGTGCGAGTGAATTATTGGCAATTCATTATATGATAAAGTATAAGGCAAAATTCGAATTTAAATATGGTAAAGATGTTGCAAAAAAGTGGAACGATGCTTTTGGTAATAGATTAAAAAGTATTAAAAATAGAAAAAAAAGTGCAAAATATGGACTGACCTATACTGTAAATGATATTTCATTTTTGCCTATGGATGATATTTATTTAAGTCCTGCATTTGGTTATATTCGTGTGGAAGGTTTAGCAAATGACGTGAAAGGTGTTATTGATTTTTTAAATAATGAGATGATGACCTTTGTACCAACTGAGAAAGAATTTAATAAGGTAAATAAGAGTGGTATGCGTGGTATGATGATGCGTAGAGGTAAAGATAAGAGCAAAGCTTTATATAAAAAGTTCTATAAATCCCTGATGCTTGAACCAGTAAAAGAGAAGAGAAATATTGAAATACTGACATATCAGAAGTTTTTAGATTTTGGGAAGGCTTATTTTACACCGGCAAACATGATTATATCGATTGTTTCAAAGGTAGAGCCTGAGACAGTAAATTCTTATTTCTCAAATTTTAATTCTAAAAAAGAAAATAGATTTTCCGGACTTGCTAAAGAAAGAAAATTTAAAAAATGGGATAAGGCAAGGAGCAAAGAATTGGAAGGCGGCGGAGAACAATCTCATACATTTTATGGTTTTGTGAAAGATTATAATAAAGCTGATGAGGCTGCATTAACTATCCTTTCATTAATGTTAAAGGATAATCTTGTTTTTAATATCAGAGAAAAGCAGGGATTAGCATATAGAATGTCAGCCGGTATTAAAAAGGTAAATGGGAGAGCTCTGGTCTATATTTATGTTCCAACTCAACCTGAAAATGTTAAAAAACTTAAAAAACAATTTTCAAGTTTGTTTAATCCAAAATTTGCTGATAAAATAAACCAAAATGATTTGGAGAAAACAATAAATATGTATCTTGGTAAAATGATGTTCAGAAGACTGTCAAGTATTAATCAGGCATACTATCTTGCACATTCATATTATTTTGATGGGAATATTAATGCCGATAAGGAATATTTAGAAAAATTAAAGAATGTAGAATTAAAAGATATTAAACGAGTTGCAAAAAAATATTTAAAAGTTGATAACCCAGTAGAGATTATTATTCTCTAAGAATCATGTAAAAAAAAGGAGAAAAAATGTATAAAAAAATTATTTTAGTATTATTTATGTTTACTATGTCATTAGTGGCAGTAAAGGCACCGATTCATCATAAAATTGATGCTAAAATTTCACCTGCAACTTCTATGTTAGAAGTTAAAGATGAGATTACAATTAACAAATCACAGCTTGGAAAAGAGTTGAAATTTAAGCTTCATCATGCTCTAATTATTGGAAAAAACAAATTCATTAAGATAATTAAGCAAGGTGTTTCCGGTGAAGATATCGGTATGGATAAGGACGATGCTGGAACAGAAGGCAAATTGAAATTAAATCTTTATAAGGTATTAATTCCTAAAAATCACTCAGGAAATTTAACAATTACCGTAAAGTATAAGGGTAAAGTTGGATTTCCGAAAAAAAAGAATGCAAAGGATAATGAGAGAGATTTTAGTAAGACGACAGGAATAATCTGGGAAAAAGGTGTTTATCTTGCTGGCTCAACTTATTGGTTACCTTATTTTAATGAAGAATTGATAACATATAACCTTACAACAACGGCACCAAAAGGCTGGAGAGTTGTAACTATTGGGAAACGAACCTTAGACAAAACCAAAGGGAATTTTCACATTGATACCTGGGATTCACCGACACCACAGGAAGAGGCTTTTTTAATTGCAGCAACTTTTCATGAATATTCTTACTCAATGGGTGCGGTTAAGGCAATGGCATTTTTAAGAACTCCTGATGAGGGAATGGCAAATAAATATCTTGAGACTACAGCTCAATATATGGAAATGTACAGGCAATTAGTTGGACCTTATCCATATACTAAGTTTGCATTAGTTGAGAATTTCTGGGAGACAGGATATGGAATGCCTTCATTTACTCTGCTTGGTGAAAAAGTCATCAGATTTCCATTTATTCTTCACTCATCCTATCCTCATGAGCTTCTTCATAATTGGTGGGGAAACTCTGTTTATGTTGATTTTAAAAAAGGAAACTGGTGTGAAGGTATAACTTCATATATGGCAGACCATCTCATTGCAGAACAAAGAGGACTGGGGGAAGGGTATAGAAGATCAACTCTTCAAAAATTCACGAATTATGTTACTCCCAAAAATGATTTTCCTTTAAGTAAGTTTCTATCAAGGTACGATGCTCCAAGTGCATCAATAGGATATGGTAAGACTCTTATGGTTAACCATATGTTGAGACGAAAAGTTGGAGAAAAAAATTTTATCAAGGCATATCAAAAATTTAATAGAGATAATATTTATAAGAGAGCGTCTTTTGATGATATTAGAATAGCGTTTGAAGAGGTGAGTGGACAGGATTTGAAATGGTTTTTTGAGCAATGGGTTCAAAAAACAGGTGCACCACAACTTATTCTTGAGAAAGTTGTGGCAAAAAACGTAAACGGTGTCCATAGTATTGCCTTTTCATTAAAACAAATTCAAAAAGCAGGTCTTTTTAATCTTGATGTACCTGTTGTTATAGTAAATGAAAATGGTATAGAATATAAAACTGTTAAACTGAAAACAAAGGAAGATTCCTTTAGTATAATTTTAAAGGAAAAACCATTAAAGATAATGATCGATCCTCAGTTTGATATGTTCAGAATACTTGACCCAAGAGAGACACCGTCAACTTTTACAAAAGCCTATGGTGCAAAAAAATCTCTTATTATTTTGCCTGACACAAAGAACAAACATTATAACTGGTATAAGGATTTTGCAAAGGTCTGGACAAAGGGTAAAGAAAAAAAGTTTAAAGTAATATCACAAAATAATATTGAAAAACTTCCAATAGATAAGGCTGTTATGTTGCTTGGATTGGATAATAAATTTGCATCAATAGTTAATAAAGAAATGAAAAAAACTGATGCAGAAATAATGAAAAATGCTGTAAGATATGGTAAGGCTAATTTATCAGATAAAAATAATAGCTTTTTTATATCAGCAGTAAATCCCGGAAATGCTAAACAGGTAATTACTCTATTATCAATTGGTAAAGAAAAGGCAGTAAATGGACTTGCACGAAAATTACCTCATTATGGGAAGTACTCTTATCTTGCATTTGCAGGTGCAGAACCTTCAAATATTGCTAAGGGGCAATGGTCAGTAAATAACTCACCTCTAATGAAAAATCTTGAACCAAAGGCGAATACTCTAAAAATAGAATTAGAAAAACGCAAAGCACTTGCTAAACTTGCACCAGTTTTTTCAGCAGATAGAATGATGAAAACAATTACCTATCTTGCTTCAGATAAAATGAAGGGTAGGGGAATTGGGACAAAAGAGATAGACGATGCAGCTGATTTTATTGCTGAAAAATTTAAGAAATACGGTTTGAAACCTGGTAGTGATGATGGAACATATTTTCAAACTTGGACACAGGATGTTCTTGATAAAAAGAATGTTAAACTAAAAAATGTCATTGGAATAATTCCGGGAACAAATCCAAAACTGTCAGAGGCAGTTGTGATTACTGCACATTATGACCACCTTGGGTTTGGTTGGCCTGTTGTAAAAAAGGGAAATAAAGGAAAAATTCATAATGGTGCTGATGATAATGCAAGTGGTGTTGCTGTAATTCTTGAATTAGCAAAATCTCTTGGTAAAACTGGAAAACCTGCAAGAACAATAGTATTTGTTGCATTTACAGCTGAAGAATCAGGCTTGGTTGGTGCAAGATATTTTGTGAAAAATTATAAAAAACATAAATTTCTTGCTAATATCAATATTGATACAGTTGGAAGATTATTTGAAAATAAATTGATGATATTAAACACAAATACTGCCAGAGACTGGAAATTTATTTTTATGGGCACAAATTTTACAACCGGAGTTGAAACAGCATTAATTACTCAGGATCTTGATGCAAGTGATCAGATGGCATTTATTGAAAAGGGTATTCCCGGAGTTCAATTTTTCTATTCAGGGATTAATTCTGATTATCATGTACCTGAAGATGATACAGATAAAATTGACAGTGCTGGTTTAGTAAAGACCGCAACTGTTGCAAAAGAAGTATTAGTATATCTTGCAGAAAGAACAAAACCAATGCCTTTTACAGGTAGAGCAGGAAGCAGAAAGTCAAAAATGCTGCCAAAAAAAAATGAAAGTAAAAAAAGAGCTTCAACTGGAACAATGCCTGATTTTGCATTCAATGGAGAGGGCGTGCGTATAGCAGGTGTTATGGGTAACTCACCTGCCTCTAAAGCAGGTATGCTAAAAGGCGATGTTGTAATGGCATTTGATGGAAAAGTAGTAAAAAATCTTAAAGATTATTCAAATTACTTAAAAGAACATCAACCGGGTGATACAGTAACTTTTACAATTAAAAGAAAGGAAGAAACGAAAGAAATAAAAATAAAACTTGGTGAAAGATAAAAAACACACCGAAATTAAGGAGAAAAAAATGAAAAAATTTATTTTATTTACTATTATTATTGCTTTTGTTATCAATGCATATACTGCTGATAACGATTTGCTAACGATTGGAAAATCAAAAAACAGATTGGAAATTGGGAAGATTGAGAAAGGGCAGATAATTGATACCAGAACAAACACAAAGGTCAGTATGGAAGAGTTGGTAAAACGCAGTATTAAATCTGATGTTTTTGTAATTGGTGAAATGCATATCAGTGGAGACTGTCATGATTTTCAATATAACTTTATTGATACTCTTTTTAAGGTATATCCAAAAATAATTATTGGTTTGGAGTTCTTTCAGAGAAAAGACAGTGAAATACTTGAAAAATGGCGTCTTGGAGAGATTACAGAGGATGAACTTTTAAAAGAAACAGGCTGGTTTGAAAAAGGTTCATATCATTATCATTACACTAAGGCAATTATGGATTTGGCAAAAAGGAATAAAATCAAGGTTGTCGGTCTAAATATTCCACGTTCAATACTCAGAAAAACTTCAAGAAAAGGTTTTGCAACCCTTACAAAAGAAGAAAAAAAAATGTTTCCTACAATAAATGTATTGAATAAGGATCATAGATTTTTAATACAAAGAGTTTTTGGTGAATTTACTATGCAGATGCCATCTTTCTGGTTTAATAATATCTACTCAGCACAGAAAATATGGGATGTTATCATGGCAGAGTCTATGATAAAAGTATTAAAAAAGAATAAAGGTTATAAGGGTATTATTATTGCCGGTAATAATCATGTTGTTTATAATCTAGGAATTCCATTTAGATATAATCTCTCTAAAAAAAGAGCAAAGGTAACAACTTTAATTCCTGTTTATGTTAATGAGAAAAAAAAGGATGATGATGGAGCAGGACACCCAATGATGAAGAAAATGAAAGCTTCATTCAAGCCAACTACAATTTACTCAAGAGGAATTGGAGATTTTGTATTTTCAATTAAAGAATCAACTGATAATATTTATAAAAAATTTGGTGTTAACGGAGAGTTTAAAGATGGAACATTCACTGTAAAATCTGTCTCAAAGAAAAGTGCTGCTAAAAAATATGGTATGAGAAAGGGTGATATCATTAAGTCAGTAAATGGGATTGAAATTAAAGAAAAAGGACAACTTGGTCACTATCTATATAAGAATTTTGAAAAAAATGATCTTGTATTTGAAATCACAAAAAAAATAAAAAAGAAAGAAGATAAAAAGAAAGCAAAAAAGAGTATGAATGAAAAAATGAAAAAAGGTATGAAGAAATAAGATTATAGAAAACTGTCCAAGAATAGAGTGTTCTTGGACAGACTCTATGCCTTACTTACGGTTTAAGGACAGTTTTTTTATCTTTGCTTCCAGGGTCGTTGGTTTTACATCAAGGAGCTTTGCTGCTCCATATTGACCCCGAATCTGCCAGTTTGTTTTTTCCAATACCATTAAAATATGGTTTTTTTGTATATCTTCAAGAGATGTTACCTTTCCTCCTGATTGATTCTGTTTTGCTTTAACAAACCAACTCCCAAGTTTAAGTTGGTCTTTTGGGCTAATAATCATTGCTCTTTCAATTATATTTTCGAGTTCACGAATATTTCCCTGCCATGGATAATTTTGCAATTCTTCCATTATATTTTTGGAGACAGTTTTTATCTTATCGCCTGTTTTGGTACTGTATTTATTAATAAAATGATTGACAAGAAGAGGAATATCTTCCTTTCTTTGATTAAGTGAGGGGAGTTGGAGAGGAAATACATTTAGTCTATAATAAAGGTCTTCTCTGAACTTCCCCTCTTCAATTAATTTCTGTAAATTTTGGTTGGTAGCTGCAATAAGTCTAACATCTACTTTCAGGGTTTTTGTGCCTCCAAGGCGTTCAAATTCTCCCTCTTGTAAAATTCTCAATAATTTAACCTGTAATTCCAACTGTAAATCACCTATCTCATCTAAAAAGAGAGTACCTTTGTCGGCTAATTCAAAACGACCGGGACGCTTTGTTGTTGCACCTGTAAAAGCACCTTTTTCATGTCCGAATAATTCACTTTCAATTAATGTGGCAGGTAAGGCTGCACAGTTGACTTTTACAAGAGGACGGTCTTTTCTGCTACTCAAATTATGTACTGCTCTCGCTATGAGCTCTTTTCCTGTTCCTGTTTCTCCAAGTATTAAAATAGTGGAATCTTTTATTGCTACCTTTTCAACCTGTGATAAAACTTTCTTGATTTTTGAACTATTTCCTATAATTTCTCCAAAATTATGTCCTAATTTAATTTCTTCTTGAAGATAGAGGTTTTCTTTTTCAAGTTTGTTTTTAAGCTCTCTCACACTGTCTTCGCTTTTGCGAAGTTCTGTTTCAATCTGCTTTCGTTCGTTAATTTCTTTTTGTAATTCAATGTTTCTCTTTATCATTCTTGCCGTTTTTATTTTGTATATGCCAATTATTATTGCAATTAGTAAAAATAAGACTAAGATACGAAACCACCATGTACTCCAAAATGGAGGATGAATAAATATTTTAATTGAAATGCCTTTTTCATTCCATATTTCATCATTATTGCTTGCCTTAATATATAAAGTATAATTCCCAGGAGAAAGGTTTGTGAACGATATATCATGTCTGGCTCCGATATATATCCAGTCATTATTCAGTCCAGTCATTTTATAGGCGAATTTGTTTTTTTGGGGACTGGTAAAATCAAGAGAGGCAAACTCAAATGAAAAAATATAATCTTTATAACTGAGATGTATTTCGCTTAGTTCTGAAATTGATTTATCAAATTTATAAGATTTATAAAATTTTTTAAAGTCAGTTAATATAATCTTTGATAAGTAATTATTAATTTTAATTTTATGTGGATAAAATGCATTGAAACCATTTGGACCTCCAAAGAACATTTTCCCGTCTTTATTCTTAAAGGCTGCTTTTGAGAATTGATCGCTCTGGAGACCATCATTTCTGTCATAGTTCTTGAAAACCTCAGTTTTGGGGTTGAATTTTGACAATCCCTTATTTGTACTTAACCATAAAAAACCCTGATCATCAATCAGAATTGAATATATTTTATTATTTGGAAGTCCATTGTCTTTATAATATGATTTGAAATTAACATCAGAATTATTATTAATACTCATTTTGGATAAACCATAATCTGTACCTATCCAGATAGTATCGTTTTTAATTGTTCTTTGATTAATAAGTGTATAAACTATATTATTGCTGAGGCTATTATCGTTATTTGGCTCACTTTTATAGTGAATAAATGTATTCTTGTTATAATCAAATTTGTTTAAACCCTTATGTGTACCTATCCATAGAAAATTTTTAACTTCAATAATTGATGTAATATCGTTATGACTTATACTATTAAGTTTATTGGGGTCATTTTTCCAATGAATAAATGTATTGTTTTTTTGATTAAATTTATTTAATCCATTAAATGTACCTATCCATATTCTTTGTAAACTATCTATGAAAATTGTTTTAATATGGTTGTCACTTATTGAAGTTGGTTCTTTGGGTTTATGTCTATGCGTTGAAATATTATATGTTTTTGTGTTAAATATTTTTAATCCACTATCTGTTCCTATCCATAAATTATTATATTTATTATTTCTGCTGTAGATATATGTAATACTATTTTTAATGGAATTTAAAGGTTTTTTGTATTTAGAAAATTTTTTATTATTCTGGCTTAATATATTCAATCCTTTTTTAGTTCCTATTATTAGATTACCTGTTTTATCCTGAAATATTGATCTAACATCATTGTTTCTTAAACTATTGGGGGTTCCGAGTTTTTTTCTATAATGAAGGAAATTATTTTTTTTATAATCATACTTGTTTATGCCATTATGTGTTCCAAACCATATTATTCCAGTCTGATCTTGATATATTGTTCTTATACTATTATTATTAATGCTGTGGATATCAGCAGTATCTGTTTTATGGTTAATTAAAGTGTTGTTATTTTTGTCATATCTATATGTACCATTGAGTGTGCCAATCCACAAAAGGTCTTTTTTGTCTTTGACTATAGTTGAAATAGAGTTTTTAATAATATTAAGAGGGCTTGAAAGGTCATTTATAAAGTGTTTAATTGAACCATTATTAGTGTTTATTTTTAATAAACCATTACTGAATGTTCCAACCCAAATTTCATCTGCATCTATGTATATGGAAATGACCATATCGTTTATGATTTTTTTTATAGATTTTAATTGACCAATATTGTCAATATATTTTTCTTTTAATGTATCAAATAAAGCTAAACCTGTTTGAGTTCCAATCCATAATTTATTGTTCTTCGATCTAAATAATGTAAATACTACATTATTAAATCTTGTCCCACTTTTTCCTGCATTAATTTTAAATTGACTGAATTTGTTCTTTTGATAATCAAATTTATTTAAACCATCAATTGTGCCTAACCATAATATAGAATTATTCTTGTCAGGTTCACCACTAATAGAAACAATTGTATTACTTGTAAGCGACTCTGTACTGTTCCTGCTATGCTTCCAATTCTGAAATGAACTGTCTTTTCTGTTAAATAGATTTAGACCTCCTTGAGTTCCAATCCAAAGTCGTCCAGCATTATCTTCGTAAAGTGCATATATTTTGTCATTACTTAAACTTTTGGGATTATTTGGGTCATATTTATAAACAGTAACCTTATAACCATCATATTTATTTAATCCATCTTCAGTTCCAAACCATAATAAGCCCTTTGAATCCTGTAAAATGCATAAAACCCTACTATTGGATATACCATCTTCTATAGTAAGGTGGTCAAATTTTGCTTCCTGTGAATATGTATTTACTGTTAATAAATTAGATAAAGCTAATAGGACAAGAAAAATGTTTCTTAAAAACAAAAATCTCTTTTTTTTAAGAGATTTGCAGAGAAAAGAGTTATACTTCAAATACCCAGCCTTCAGGCCCCTGCATATCTCCTTTTTGAATTCCTGTCAAAGTATCATAAAGTTTTCTTGTAATAGGACCGACTTCTTTTCCATTTTTATAGAATGTATGAAGCTTGTCTTTATAGCTTATACCACCAATAGGGGAAATTACAGCTGCTGTACCACAGGCTCCGGCTTCTGCAAACTCATCTATATTATCAACAAGTACATCTCGTTCTTCTGTTTCCATTTTTAAATATTCTTTTGCAAGGTATAGTAGTGAATATTTTGTTATACTTGGAAGTATTGAGTCTGATATAGGGGTAATAAATTTATTATCTTTTGTTATTCCAAAGAAATTTGCGGCTCCTACTTCCTCAATTTTTGTATGTGTTTTAGGGTCCAGATAGATGCAATCGGCAAAGCCTTGCTTTTTTGCTTCTTTATTAGGTAAAAGGCTACCTGCATAATTACCACCTACTTTAGCAGCTCCAGTACCCTGCGGTGCAGCTCTATCCATATCTGTTATAATGAAATTAACCGGACTCAGTCCTCCTTTAAAATATGGACCTACTGGTGATACAAATATTGAGAATATATATTCAGGGGCTGGTCTAACTCCAAGATTATCGCCAATGCCCATTAAAAAAGGTCTTAAATATAAAGAAGCTCCGCTTCCATAAGGGGGTACCCAATCCAGATTTGCATTAATAACAGATTTGCAGGCATTTACAAACATATCTACAGGTATCTGAGGCATTAGAATCCTATCGGCACTTCTATTCATTCTTTTTGCATTTTCATCCGGTCTGAATAGCAAAACTCTACCATCTTTTGCTTTAAATGCTTTTAAACCTTCAAAACTGCTCTGTCCATAATGAAAAACAGTTGAGGCCTCACTGATAGTTATCGTATTATCAGAAACAAGTTTACCTTCATCCCATTTTCCATCCTTCCATCTAGCAATATATCTTTTGTCCGTTTTGATATAGGAAAAGCCTAATTCTCCCCATTTGATATTATCTGGTTTAACTGCATTCATTTAGAACCTCCTGAATAATTGTTAAGTATATAAATTTAATATTAAACATAATTAAGCTTTATGTCAAGGATTGAAAAAATAATAGATAAGTAATATAATATGAATATGGAAAAAATTGAGACAGGAGATTATGAAACAAA
>JAOZTV010000326.1 GCA_029939015.1 Candidatus Aminicenantota bacterium | reverse complement strand
CTTGTTATAACGGACATCTTGGACATTTCGCTACAATTTTGATGAAAATTTTAGGTTTAATAGTTTTAATTTAATTCTTTATATGGTATTATTTTTTATAAGATTTAGAATAAAAACAAATATTCTAATTAAATCTTAATAAAGGAGAAAAAAATGAAAAATTTATTATTAGTTATTATGTCTTTAATGTTAGCATTGACATTCTTTACTGCTTGTGGAGGAAATGCCAGCTCTGGTGGTTCTGATGTTGATTTATTAAAGTATATTCCTGAAGATGCATCGGGTTATATGAGTATTGATGTAAATGGATTATCAAAACTTGATATATTCAATGAGATAGAAAAGGACTTTAAACCTTCAGAAAAATTTAAAGATTATAATGATTTTGTTGCAAAAACAGGAATTGATCCTAAAAAAGACCTTAAAGGTGCTGTAGTTGGCTTTTTCAGTGAAAATTTTGCAAATAAAGATGACATGAATTTTATTATGGTTGCAGGATTAAAATATGACAAGGAAAAACTCTTAAAAATTGCAAAAGAAGAGGGTGGTAAATTCAAAGAAGAAACTTATGATGGTGTAACTATTTATAATGTTGAAGAAAAAGGCAAGATAACGTCAGTGGTTTTTGCTGATGCAGGTCATATTATTGTTGCATCTACAAGTGTTGTAAAAAAAGCAATTGACCTGTTTAAAGGAAAGGGAAAAAGTGTTTTAGATAATGATAAACAAAAATCTTACCTTAAAATGTTAAATAGTAATTCTATTTTCTCAATAGTCTTTAATATTCCTGAAAAACTTAGAGTTAAAAAGAATGTTGGAATGGGAAATCTTGATTTTACAAAGGCAGAGTCTTTTCTTGGAAGTGCATGGAGATCAGGAAGTGGATATGAAATAGACCTTAAACTTCTGTCAAAGAATAAAGAAGGTAATGATGCTATAATGGCTTTATTAAATATGGGTAAAATGATGGGAGCTTCTCAACCTGATTATAAAGAATTAATCGATGCAATAAAGATTACTTCTGATGAAAATATGTTAAATATTACAATGTCGATTAGCGATGCTTTTATTTTAAAAATGAAAGATAAAGCAAAGTCAATGATGGGTGGCGCATTAAATAAATAGTTTATAAGATTACCTAAGTTTTTTAGCTTAGGTAATCTTTGATTTTAGGAGAAAATAATGATTAAAAGGATATTTTTATTCATAATTATAATGGTTGTTTCATTTGTTTTGTTTTCTGAGAGCTTTAACAAACTCTCTAATGATAATAATCTTATTTCCACAGTTAAAGAAAAAGGGGCAGTAAGAGTAATTGTCAAAATGAATGTTCCAAATTTATTTGAATTAACTAAACTTTCAACAAAATTTAGAACTGGTAATTTGAAAAATATAAATAGGTATGCTATGTACGATGCTGATTATAATTTAAGCATGAGTATTAAAAATACTGCTGAATCTGTTATTTATAATTTGAATAATTCTTTTTATGAGTTAAAATATGTCTTTAAAACTATACCCTATATATCAATTATTGTTAATGAGGATTCTTTAATAAAGCTGAATAATGATTCAATGGTATTGAGAATAATCCAAGATAAACCTATACCATTGCCAAGGTATGAAATAAATCCTGAAACAGAAATGTCAAAACCTATGTTATCAAATTCTGTAGAGCTAATTGGAGCTGACGAAGCATGGGCTTATGGCTTAACCGGTAAAGGATGGTATGTGGCTGTATTAGATACCGGGATTAGAAATACTCATGAAATGTTTAAGGATAAACAAATTATTGAGGCATGTTTCTCCTTAGGCGAAAGCTATAGTGATAAAAATAATGGTGGTTGTCCCAATGGGAAAATAGAAATGTATGGTTCGGGCTCTGCTGCTCATTCGAAACATAATGTTAGCGGATATGATCATGGAACTCATGTGTCGGGAATAGCTGCTGGTAATAATAAAGATTATCTTTTTGGAGTTGCAAAAGATGCTGATATTATAGCCGTGCAGGTCTTTACATATTTCAAAGATTATGATGATGTTTTATCGTGGACTACAGATCAATTAAAAGGCTTAGAGTATGTTTACTCATTAAGAAGTACCTATAATATTGCAGCAGTAAATATGAGCCTTGGTGGAGGTTCAGAAAATTCTTTTTGTGATGATAATCATTTGAAGTCTATAATAGATAATTTAAAATCTGTTGGTATTGTAACTGCTATTGCGACTGGTAATGATGGCTATTGTAATTCTATTAGTTCACCTGCATGTATATCTTCAGCTGTTTCAGTTGGTGGTACAGATAAATTTGGAAATGAATATAATTATAGTAATTGGAAAAATGGAATGGTTGATTTGAATGCACCTGGTGTTTCAATCAGATCTGCTACAGGCTCAAGCAATACTTCTTATTCAAATTGGAACGGAACTTCTATGGCAACACCTCATGTAGCTGGTACATGGGCTTTGTTTCGACAGTTTGATAGTAATTTAAGTGTAGATGAGATTTTGGAAAAATTAAGGAAAAATAGATCTGATATTAATTCAAGATGCGAGGGCACTAAATTAAAAATGCAAATTGATATTGAGAAGACTTTAGAAGATTTTATAAAACTATTTCCTCCAATAAATTTTGAAATGGCACAAGTTCGCAATAAATCTCTTCTACAAAATGAATATATAAATATACTTAGCTGGAATAAAAATCCTTTAAATGATAATAAAGGTGTTGTTTCTTATAAGATATATTTATTTGAGGATTCAAATCTAATACATCTTTCAACTCTTTCATCAAGTGTTTTTACCTATTATCATAGAAATGTTGAAAAAAGAGTTGAAAAAACTTATGTAATAACCTCCTTAAATGAAAAAGGAGAAGAGAGCGTAAAGTATTACCAGACAATAAAGTTTTAATTAATCAAAATTAATTAAAAAGAATAGTTTGAATATTTAATACTTTTAAAATATATACTGCAATAATAAAAAAAGAAAAATATAGTCCCTTATATTCTTTGTTTTTCATATAATGAGCAATATTGAAGTTAAATTGTTTCACAGCTTTAATTTTCGGGAAAAAAGTATTTGACTTATTATACCACTCGATATATTCACTGCCAAATTGTTCTTTTAGCCTTTTATGTTCGACCATCATAAGGAATGGGAAAAATGAAAAATAATAAACGAAGAATATAATGTATGAAGAATAATTATTTCCTCCAATAGCAATACCTAAACCTAAAAGGAAACTTCCAAAATAGAGAGGATTTCTTGTTAATTCATAAGGACCTTTTGTAGCAAGAACTTCATTTTTTAAAATATAACCTGCTGACCATGCACGAAATGCCATACCAAAAACAATAAAGAAAAAACCTATTCCAATTGATAGAGCACTTGGCTCTGAAAGATACAGGACTGCTACAAGTGCAACCATGCCCACAAAGGCACGGTATCTGATAAATACTTCTAATGGACTATTCATAATAAAATATTTTATCATAA
>JAOZTV010000325.1 GCA_029939015.1 Candidatus Aminicenantota bacterium | reverse complement strand
AAAAAGAAGTTTAAACTACCTACCGCTTTTTATTATAGTCCGAAATGGTCACCTGATAGTAAAAAGATAGCTTTTACCGATAATAAAGTTCAGCTCTGGTTTATCAATATTGAAAAGGACAAAAAAGGACCTGTCAAAGTAGATACTAATCCAATCGGATTACGGGAAGATATTTTAGATTCCGATTGGTCACCTGATAGTTTGTGGCTGACCTATGCCAAACAAAAAGAGAATCTTTTGAGGGCGATTTATCTCTACTCACTTAAAACCGGAGAAACTCATCAGATAACCGATGCAATGAGTGATGCAAGATATCCCAAATTTAACAAAAAAGGGACGCTTTTATATTTTACAGCCAGTACCGATATCGGTCCTTCTATTAGTTTCATAGATATGTCAAGCATTAATCATCAAATTTCACGTTCCGTATATGCGGTTGTATTGTCTAATAAAGCAAAGTCTCCTTTATTATTTGAAAGTGACGAAGAGAAAATAAATGTTGAAAAAGCAAATAAGAAAAAGAAAAAAAAATCTGAAAAGGAAAAATCGTCAAAGGATAAAAAGAAAAAAAGCACCCGAATTGATTTAGAAAATATTTCTCAACGAATTATATATTTGCCCATTGCCAGAAAAAACTGGATTGCTTTGACAGCAGGTCATTCTGAAGACTTCTACTTAACTGAATTAATTCCATCGGGACCCGGAACCACCAATTTACGACCCCGATCTCAATTACATAAATTTGATTTTAAAAAACGGAAATTAACAAAACTAAAGTCTAAAATTTCATCTTTTTTTGTTTCAGCAAATGGGAAAAAAGTACTGTACAGCAGTGCGCGAAAATGGGTTATTTGTAAAATGAATGAAATCAAAAAACCGGGTGGAGCTAATACCTTAAAAACAAATCGTATAAAGGTTAAGGTCAATCCCAAGGCTGAATGGACGCAGATGTTTCATGAGATTTGGCGGGGAGAAAGGGATTTCTTTTACGATCCAAATGCTCATGGACTTGATATTAAAAAAGTAGAAAAACTATATTCAAAATATCTCACATCAGTTCAGCACCGTGCCGATTTGAATTATCTTTTCACCGAGATGGTAAATCAGCTGACCATTGGTCATATGTGGGTTAGAGGAGGAGATATTCCAAGAGCATCCAGGCTATCAGTTGGATTATTGGGATGTGACTTTTTTATTGAAAATGGACACTATAGAATAAAAAAAATATATAGAGGAGAACACTGGAATCCCCGAATGGTTGCACCTTTAGCCCAGCCGGGACTAATGGTAAAAGAAGGAGATTATCTATTTGCGGTTAATGGAAAAACAGCATCTATTTCTACACCATTATTCAGTCTTTTTGAAAACACAGCAAATCATCAAGTTATACTCCGTATTGGAACAAGTCCGGATATCAAAAACAGCCATGAAATAAAAGTGGTTCCTACTCGAAGTGAATCCCAATTACGGCATCTCGAATGGATAGACACAAATCGTAAAAAAGTTGATAAGTTAAGTAAGGGTAAACTGGCTTATATCTATATGCCCAATACAAGCACTGCAGGGTTTACAAACTTTAACCGTTACTTCTTCTCTCAAACCAATAAAAAGGGAACCTTATTAGATGAACGATTCAATGGTGGAGGATTAGCTGCCGATTATATTATCCATCTTTTATCACGTAAACCACTAAGTAGATTTCATTATCGTTATGGTTCTCAAGATATAACAATCCCTGCAGGTATCATTAATGGTCCTAAAGCGATGTTAATCAACCAATTAGCCGGCTCTGGTGGTGACGCAATGCCATGGTATTTTAAAAAAATGGAGCTTGGTTCCCTTGTTGGGAAAAAAACCTGGGGTGGACTTGTTGCATCTTTTACATTACCACTACTTATGGATGGAGGATCTGTAAACGCACCTGATCTTGCACTTTATGGTTTAGATGGAGAATGGGAGATTGAAAACATAGGAATTTCACCAGATTATGAAATAGATTTTGACCCTTACCTATGGAGGCAAGGAAAAGATCCTCAGCTTGAAAAGGGAGTTGCACTCTTATTAAAAGAGCTAAAAGAAAGTCCATCAAAAAAATATAAACGCCCGGCATATCCCAAATATAAGAGGGATTTTTAATATACTTTTTAAAGAAACCGGAATGAGCCGGAACAAAGTGGAGACCTGCGAAGCTGACACGTAAATATCATTCTAACTTAAATCTGGAATTGACTGGGATTCACTTATGTGCTATATTTCGAAATTAAACAAAAAGAAGTTTTTATGTTAAAAAAATGAGAATAAATAATGATTTAAAACAAAAGTTAAAAAAAATAGGATGGACTGATTTTTTTGATAAAAATCTTGAAAAAATTGAACAGGAAGAACTCTCTCCAGCTAGAGTCATTCAAGTAAACCGTAACAGCCATGTCATTAATGACGGAAGTAGAGAGTTTAGAGTTACAACTGCCGGGAGTTTTAAAATACGAACTGATGGAGTATATCCTGTTACTGGTGACTGGATTCTTTTTAAGGATACTGTTATCCAGGATGTTTTGAAAAGAAAAAACACTCTATCCAGAGGTGCGTCGGGAAACAGAAAAAAAACAAACCCAAAATCAAGGCTGGAACAGATAATTGCATCTAATCTTGATACCGTTTTTATCGTTTCAGGTCTTGATCGAGACTTTAATCTCAGACGGATTGAGAGATATCTTACCCTGGTTAATAATTGCGGCTTAACTCCCATAATTATACTGACAAAAGGAGATCTTCATAAAGATCCTGAAATATTTGCACAACAGCTGGAGACGATTACAGCAGCTGTTCCTATACATATTGTCTCTATTGATGATTCTGATTCCCTTGAGGTATTGAGGGGGTATCTGAAACCGAATTTGACAATTTCCTTGATCGGTTCATCAGGAGCGGGGAAATCTACATTGCTTAACCGCCTTGCCGGAGATGAGCTACAGGTAACCCAGTCAGTCAGTCATCGTTTAGGTAAGGGAAGACATACAACCACAACCAGAAGCCTTATAGTAATCCCAGGAGGTGGAATGATTATAGACAATCCCGGAACCAGAGAGATTGCCTTACTAGATGATGACGGAGGGCTTGAGACAACATTTCCGGAGATTGATCAAATCGGTATGTTGTGCCGTTTTTCAAACTGTACCCACAATCATGAACCAGGTTGCAGGGTTCTTGAAGCAGTCGAAAATGGCTCAATTCAGAAGGAAAGACACATCAGTTATCAGAAAATTCAGCGGGAATTAAGTTTTGAAACCCAGAAGGGATATAAAACAGCCGGCAGAATCGAAAAGGAACGTTGGCAGTATGTTGCAAAAAAAGCGAAAGCCATTTCTAAGATGAAACACAAATAATTTAATATTTGAAACATTCTTTTTTTGACTGGCATATATTGACTAATAATATATTAATTATTTTTTTCAACAAAAAAAATCAAAAGTTCCATTTCTTGATTGGCACATAAGTTTTTTA
>JAOZTV010000324.1 GCA_029939015.1 Candidatus Aminicenantota bacterium | reverse complement strand
CAACCAATATTTATTTATACAGTTAGAACAGCAAGAACATCGCCTGATGCGAATTGTGCTCCTACTGCAAATTTTATTTCTTTTACAGTTCCATTTTGAGGTGCTGTGATTTTTGTTTCCATTTTCATTGCTTCAATAATGATAATAGTTTCACCTTTTTTTACCATACCTGATGGTTTTATTATTTTAAAAACTGTACCCGGCATAGGTGCTTTAATTTCGACACCTTTTCCTTCTGATTTTTTAACAGTTTCGTTAGCAGAAGCATCTCTCATGTCAACGTCAAAAGACTGTCCGTCAACTAAGACTTTATTTCCATCTAATTCAAGGCTGTATTCATTACCATTTACAGTTACAACAAATTTACCTGATTCTGCTGAAATTTCTTTTTTTACTGTTTTATCAATTTTTCTTACACCTACTTCAGCTTCACCCTTTAAAAACTTAACACCCTTTTCTTTACATGTTGCAACGATGAATATATTTTCTTCTGTTGGCTCAAATCCTTCTTTTTTAACAGTTTCTTCTGCAATTTTCAAACCTTTAGTAGGGTCTGCATTATTTAATTCCAAAGCAGTTTTAGTTGTTGGTTTTAAATTTAACTGTTCGGATGCAAGTTTAACAACACCGGCATCAGGTGGAACAGGCGTTTTACCAAAATATCCAAGTACCATCTTACCAAATGATTCTGCAATTTTTTCCCATGGTCCAAACATTACATTATTAAATGCCTGTTGGAAATAAAATTGAGAAACAGGAGTAACGGAAGTTCCAAATCCACCTTTTTTAACAACATCACCCATCGCCTTGATAATTTCAGGATATTTATCCATAATACCATTATCTCTTAACATCTGAGTATTGGCAGTTAAAGCACCACCAGGCATAGGGCTCCAAGGTATCATAGGCTCAACGGCTCTTGATTCAGGTGGCATGAAATAGTCTTTCATACAATCTTTAAATACTTCCTCTGCTTCTCTTACTTTATCTATATCAATATCAAGTGTATATTCTGTTCCACGTAAAGAATGCCACATTGCAAGAATGTCCGGCTGACAAGTTCCACCTGAAGCAGGAGCCATTGATAAATCAATTGCATTTGCACCGGCATCGATTGCCGCCTTATTTGTTATAATACTAATTCCTGCAGTTTCATGTGTATGAAAATGTATATATGTATTTTCAGGTAACATTTTCCTTGCTCTCTTAATTGTTTCATAAACCTTTGAGGGTACTGCTGTACCTGAGGCATCTTTAAAACATACTGAATCAAATGGAATATCTGAATCAAGTATTTTTTTTAATGTCATTTCGTAAAAATCAGGGTCATGTGAGCCTGTACTTCCAGGAGGTAATTCCATCATAGTAACACACACTTGATGCTTCAAACCTGCATTTGCTATGCTCTGTCCACTAAAGATAAGATTATCAACATCATTTAATGCATCGAAGTTTCTAATAGTTGTAATACCATGTTTTTTAAATAATTTAGCATGCATTGCAATTACATCTGAAGGTTGAGATTCCAATCCAACAACATTTACGCCTCTTGCAAGGGTTTGCAAATTAGCGTCAGGACCTGCTGCTTCTCTAAAGGCATCCATCATATCAAATGCATCTTCATTACAATAAAAATATAATGATTGGAAACGGGCTCCGCCTCCTGCTTCAAAATAATTTATACCAGCTTCCTTTGCTGCTACAACAGCAGGCAAAAAATCCTTTGTAAAAACTCTTGCTCCAAAAACAGATTGAAATCCATCTCTAAATGCAGTACACATAAAATCTACTTTTTTTTTCCCCATTTTATTATCCTCTTTTATATTTTCTTTTTAATTTAACTATACTAACTATACTAAAACTGCCCAAAGTACACCGGCAGCAATTGCTGAGCCAATAACGCCTGCAACATTTGGTGCCATTGCATGCATCAATAAATGGTTATCAGGATCGGCTTCTCTTCCAACCATCTGAACAACCCTTGCTGAATCAGGTACAGCTGAAACTCCTGCAGCACCCAATAGAGGGTTTATTTTATTATCCCCCTTTAAAAAGAGATTCATAAATTTTGCAAATAAAAGTCCACCTGCCGTTGCAACCATAAATGATAAAGCACCCAATCCAAAAATCAATAAACTTTCAGGTTTAATAAATGTCTGAGCCTGAGTACTTGCTCCAACTGAGAAACCAAGTAAAATTGTAACTATATCAATAAGAGAATTTCTTGCAGTATTGGCAAGTCTTTCTGTAACTGTACTCTCTTTTAATAAATTTCCAAGAAATAACATTCCTAATAGCGAAAGAGCTCCTGGTGCTATTAATGCTGCAATTAAAGTCCCAATAATTGGCAAAACCATTTTTTCTCTCTTAGATACTACCCTTGGAGCTTTCATTCTCATTAACCTTTCTTTCTTTGTTGTTAAGAGCTTCATAATTGGCGGTTGAATAACTGGAACTAATGCCATATAGGAGTATGCAGCAATTGCAATTGCCCCTAATAGATCAGGTGCAAGTTTTGCAGATAAAAATATTGCAGTAGGACCATCAGCACCGCCGATTATTCCTATAGCCCCTGCCTGAGCTGGTGAAAAACCTAGAAATAAGGCACCCATCAGAGTAAGAAAAATCCCTATCTGAGCTGCTGCACCTAATAGAATTAGTTTTGGATTAGATAACATCGTTGAAAAATCAGTCATAGCACCAATACCAAGAAATATCAGTGGTGGAAAAATCCCCTGTTTTACACCAAAATAAATATAATAAAATACACTGCCTTCATCATAAACACTTATTGCCATTCCTGCAATACTAGGTATATTACCTAATATTATACCAAACCCAATTGGTAATAATAAAAGTGGTTCATAATCTTTAATAATAGCGAGTGCTATAAAAACAATACCGATAATAAGCATAATTACATTGCCTATTGTAAGGTTTGCAAACCCGGTTGTACCTAAAAATTTTAATAAAATATCCATAGTTTATCCTCTAATTACAATTTTCATTTACTCTTTAAAAGAGCAAAGCCAATAGCCGCAATCATTTCCTTATTCTCTTCTAAAGACCCTGTTGTAGTATATTCTTCTTCAGCTTCAGGAAAGAACTTATCATATATTTTTAATATTTTCGGTAAAAGAAAAACAGATAAAGCAATTGTTAGTAGAGCAAAAAAAACAATAAACATACCGGTTATAGAAATAGCCAGCCCATTACCATCCAAGATTTTTTGAAAACTAAATGCATATTCCATAATTACTTCCTCTTTTTAATATTTTTTGTTAATTTATGATTGTAAAGGAAAATTAACTATATTTCAAATATGTTAAATATTAAATTTTTTTAAAAAAACAAATCATATGTTTTATTAAATATTTAGGTTTTATTTTTACATATAAACTGTTATAATAATTATATGAAAAAAACAATTATTTTTATTTTATTTGTCTTATTGTCAATCCCTGCCATCAATCAGGAAACTGATCAAAGTACAGATAAAATTAAAAAT
>JAOZTV010000059.1 GCA_029939015.1 Candidatus Aminicenantota bacterium | reverse complement strand
TAAAATCCAAGTTATTTTTACGCGAGCCCTTATTATTCATTTATTCTATAAGCAACATAAGCTTCTTTTATCAACCAATATACTACATAAAGTCCAATTATAAGTGTTACTCCAAACAGCACTATAGGTGAAATCTCAGTATTTATTTTTAAACTATCAATTGAGAAAAAATCTTTTAGATAGGACGATCTAACAAAATCTCTCATAAATACCATCAAATAAACTATAATCATCACTAAGGCAGTTGATATATATACTTTTTTTTTATATCCAAAATATAATAGAATACCAGCAAGTATCAGGGCAATTATAAAAATTGAACTTGCAATAATATTCTTACCCATAAACAGCATCATTGTTTCTTTAGGGATTGAGATTAAATACCAAATACCTACTAATACTTGAATAATTGTAAATACAAAAAATGTTTTCATCCCAGTATTTTCTGCCTTTAATGCTAAGTTTGTATCTTTCTTTTTCATTAATTTACCAAGTAATGCTATAAACAGTCCACCAATAGCAATAGATGCCGTTAAGAAATGAAGTAATCTAGGAATAAGCGTCATTTCACTTAAATTAAGAATTGTGCCTGATTTATTTGAAAAATAAGCTCCCCATTTATCCGGAGATAACATCAAGGTCATGTTATTTGTAAACAAAAATCCGATGAATAAGAATACTGCAACAGCAATAGTAAGCACCCATACAGCCTTATTTCCAAGCAATTTAAATTTAAAATCATATACATAACTTGCATAGTACCCAATTATCAGAATAACATATATAGCAATCCAGAACGCACCCATCATTATTGAGCTTACATAGATAAAATTACCATATATTACTTGAAGAAAAAGAAATGGAGCAACCCCAAGATTTACAGTAAAGGCAATTGTCAAGGGTAAAAACTTAGCAATTAGATGAGAAAGTTCCACTGATTTATCACCTTTTTTAAAATGCTGGTATATTGAAATAATCGCTGAACCAAGCATAGCATTCATCATCAGAAGATGAAGAGGCAGGGTCAACATCAATAGAAAATAGAAAATTCCTGCAGGAGCAGGTAAGGTATCAGGTGTCGGTATTAGATGTGTCATTTTGTACCTCCTTTCAATTTATTAATATAAACGGATAATGCCTTTCTTTCTTCTTCTGTTCCTTCAAAATCTGGCATTTCATCATTTAATTCACTTAATTTTGGCAATATACTAAATATTTTATTATAGTCAAAATCAAGTGTACGCTCTTTCATATCATCGATTTCATGACAGGCTGAACAATTTTCTTCATAGACATCAGCTCCGTTTATTCCTGCATTTTTAACTTCAACTGGTTCTTTAATTTCTTTTCCATGTAATCCCTTTGCAATAAAAACAGCTAAGGCCTTAACCTCCAAATCAGTTCCAACAAAAGGAGGCATAAAAGGTCTTATATCATGTATTTTTTTCAAATATCCTTTTAAACCCTTATAGCTCATTGATGTGGTTCTTGAAACCAAATCATTATTAAAACCATTAAGTGTATGACAGGCATAACATTGATTTATATAAATTTCCTCTCCTGCTTCAATCAAATTTTTATCTGTGATTTCTCTGGTTTGTACCCACTTGGCATTTTTTAAAAACCCCTCTGAATTCAATTTTTGAATATCTTTAACCAATATGCCATTCGAATACATTACCTTATTAATTACAAAAGGTCTTCTTGAACCTTCTCTTGTATATTCAAACGCACCCATCAGAATAAAAGCACTTATAAATGTTAAAATTGCAAGAGGCTTGATACTGAATTTAGGCTTGAATATAATCAATACCAAAGCAATAATCATCAAAACCAAAACACTATAGAAGCCATAGTGCAAAGCTAGTTTTATACTTGGCAATTTTCCCATTGCAAGCGATTTTGCAATTTTTGGAAGTGTTGCCATATACCAATACCCAAATGGAATGGCAAGCAAGAGAGATACAAGTGTCCATTTACCACAAAAAGCTGACATTTTAGCCTTTAAATTTGAATTTTTAATAAAGGAAGAAGAGAGTAACCCGAATGCACCGGCAAGCATAGTTGAAATAAATGTTCTAAAAATCATCGATGGTAAAAAAGAGGGATTTAGAAATCCTGTCCAGAAACTTGGGTTTTCCACCCAGGCTCCAGGTGTAAGCATAAAGGCAATTATTCCATTAATTAAAACCAAACTCATCCATGCAGAAATAAAATATATCCAGCCGACAATTAAATGTTTTTTTCTATCCATCTTCCCAAATGTATAGAAATATACAAAGGCGGCAACAATTTCAATCATAAAAAAAACCCATTCAGTTGCCCAGCCAAAAACAAAGGTATGTATCAATAATGATGTTGCAGCAGGTTGTACAAGAGATATTATCAACCATATCCCAACTCCTGAAATACTACCAAAAACCATTGTAATCAATAAGAAAAATTTAGCATGTCTTTTGGTAAAATCTAAAATTGATTCATCATTTTCTCTATACCCTTTTTTCTCTGAGAATATCAAAAACAAACCACCACCAACAGCAAAATGAGATACAAAAACATGGGTTACTGCAATTAAAGCAATTAAAAACCCTCCACCTATTGTCGGTAAATACCAAACCGGATAATTCATTTACGCCTCCTTATTCTTAGTTCATAATAACAAAGAAATAACTTGTTTTCAATTTAAAAAATAAAAATTATTTTTTTAATTTTATATTGATTTTTTTATTTTTATCCCCTACAATATTATATGATGAAAAATTATAATAAATATACAGTGATTTTGGTATCGTTAATTGGTTTTATTTTTTTTGTCACTTCACTTAACTCATCCTCTGAGACAAAAGAACAAAAAAAAACAGAACCCATTAAGAAAAAGCAAAAGAAAGCGATAGAACATATTCAGGTTCCACCTCCACCATTCAGCGAGGATATATTTCCTTGCTCTGAATGCCACGAAGACATGGAAGTTAATAAGGAAAAGAGGATACTTGAAGATGCTCATGCTGATTTGATTGGTGAGGAGATTGTTCTTAAGCACGACGAAGAGAACAGATGGTGCCTTGACTGTCATGATGCAAAGAACAGGGATAAATTACATCTTGCAGATGGAAGACTCGTTGACTTTAAAGAATCCTATAGACTTTGCGGTCAATGCCACGGCCCAAAACTCAGAGATTGGAAGAAAGGTGTTCATGGGAAAAGGACAGGTTCATGGAACGGTCAAAAAAAATACCTGCTTTGTGCTAATTGTCATAATCCTCACTCACCCAAATTTAAAAAACTCAAACCTATGCCGGCACCAGTTAAACTCAGGAGTAAATAATGAGTGAAATAAAAGATAAAACAAAAAAAATGGAAGTTAGTCGAAGAGATTTTATAAAAACTGGAGCATTGGTTACTACTGCTGCTGTAGTTGGCGGATGTGGAATATCAAAAGAAGAGTTTTTACAACAACATTTTAAAGAATTAACTCAGGAAGATGTTAAAAATATAAAAAAAAGACTTGAAACAGAGTATGAAAAAGAATTTGGAAAGAAATTTTCAGTTTCTTTTAAAGAACCCATACCACAAACTCTATTCGGTTATGGATTGGATATATCAAGATGTATTGGATGTAGAAGATGTGTCTATGCCTGTGTTGATGAGAATAATTTGTCAATAGACCCTCAAATACACTGGATACAGGTTTTAGAAATGGAAAAATCAAAGGGTGTAAATTTTCATCATGCAAATCTTCATTATGACAGAGAAAAAGTACCGGATGACGACCATTTCTATCTTCCGGTTGCCTGTCAGCAATGTGAAAATCCACCTTGTGTTAAGGCATGTCCTGTTGAAGCAACTTGGAAAGAGAAAGACGGTATTGTAGTCGTTGACTATAACTGGTGTATTGGTTGTAGGAACTGTATGGCAGCCTGTCCCTATGGAGCAAGACATTTTAATTGGAAAAAGCCTTCATACATTGACCCAAAAACTAAAAAGAAGTCAGAATTGAATGAAGATACACACTATCTTGGTAATCGACCTAGACCACAGGGTATAGTTGATAAGTGTACATTTTGTGTACAAAGAACTAGAGAAGGTAAATATCCAGCCTGTGTTGAGATTTGTCCTGTTGGAGCAAGAAAGTTTGGAAATCTTTTAGATCCCGATAGTGAAATTTCTTATATCCTGAAAAACAAGAGAGTCCTTATTTTAAAAGAAGAGTTAAATACTCAACCAAAATTCTTCTATTTTTATGCAACTTAGAGAGGTGATATTTTGACTATTATAAGATTTTTAAAAGAAAGTTTTAAAACTGTCCTTAAAGGAAACAAATGGTATTATAGTTGGTTAGCCTTATTATTCGTATTAATTCTATGGGGTGGATCAGGTTATATCAGTCAATTGATGAACGGTCTCGGCGAAACAAATATGAAAGACCCTGTATCCTGGGCGTTCTATATTGGTAATTTCACATTTATGGTCGGAGTTGCTGCAGCTGCTATTATGCTTGTAATTCCAGCCTATGTATATAACTGGAAGCCTATTAAAGAGGTTGTTATATTTGGTGAATTACTGGCAATAAGTGCTGTTATTATGGCATTATTATTTGTCCTTGTTGACATCGGAAACCCTATAAAAATGTGGCATATGATACCTTTCATAGGAAAACTAAACCTTCCAAACTCACTATTGGCATGGGATTCAATAGTTTTAAATTTATATTTTATCCTAAATTTGACAATAGTGTCTTATCTATTATATACATATTTTAAAAAAAAAGAATATAATAAAAAGTTTTTAGTGCCGTTAATGTTATTATCAATTCCAATGGCAGTCAGTATTCATACAGTAACAGCGTTCTTATATAATGGACTTGCTGCAAGACCATTCTGGAATTCCGCTCTGCTTGCACCTAAATTTCTTGCATCTGCTTTTTGTTCTGGACCTGCTGTTTTACTTATACTTTTTCAAATACTTAGAAAAACAACAAGCTTTAAGATTAAGGATGAAGCCTTATTTAAAATTGCAGAATTAATGGCTTATGCAATGTTTATCAACCTCTTTTTCTTTGCCAGTGAAGTGTTTAAGGAAGTTTACTCCAACACAGAACATCTGGTGCATTTCAAGTATCTATTTATAGGTATTGGAGATAATAAGGACATTGTTTTATATGCATGGACATCGGTAATTTTTAGTTTTATTGCCTTTCTCCTCTTCCTTATACCAAAAACTAGGACCAACTTTATAACTCTAAACATTGGAGCTGTATTGATTTATATTGGTGTTTATATTGAAAAAGGAATTGCTCTCCTAACTCCAGGATTCACGCCTGATGTATTAGGTCAAATTTATGTTTACAGACCATCTATGGTAGAAATCCAAACAACAGTAATGATTTTTTCTATCGGATTTTTAGTATTTACTCTTCTTACAAAAGTTGCAGTAGCAATAATTTTTGAAGACTTGAATATTGAAGCTCTGGAAAAAAAAAGAAAGAAAGTTTAATTATTTATAAAGGGCAGACATAGTCTGCCCTTATTCATTTATCTATCAATTCTTAATTCTTTTATCAAACTATAAGTTACAGGTACAACAAAGACCGTGAAAATTGCAAATATCATACCTCCAAATGTTGGAATCGCCATCGGTTTCATAATATCTGAACCTCTTCCCGTTGATGTCAGCACAGGAATTAATGCAATTATTGTTGTAGCAGAAGTCATAACTGCCGGCCTTATTCTTTTTAATCCACTCATAATAGTTACCTCTCTTATGGCTTCAATTGTTTTAGGCTTTTCCTGTTCAAATTTCTGGTCAAGATAGGTTGCAATAAGGACACCATCGTCAGATGCAATTCCGAAGAGTGCTAAAAAACCTACCCAAACAGCAACACTCAGATTCATTGGATGTACTCCAAATAATTCCTGCATATTGACCCCAAAGGCTGAAAAATTCAAAAACCATGACTGGCTATATACCCAAATCATAAAAAAGCCTCCAGACCATGCAACTGCTATACCAAAAAATACTAAAATTGTCGTAGAAACTCTTTTAAACTGAAAATAGAGTATTAAAAAAATTATGAGAAGAGCAAGAGGTAGGATAACAAGTAATTTTTTCTCAGACCTTATCTGATTTTCAAAACTACCGGCAAATGAGTAACTGACACCTGCTGGAATATTTAGTTTCCCTTTTTCTATTTGATTTTCTAAATATTTTTTTGCTTCTTCTACAACCTGAACCTCTGCAAAGCCCTGCTTTCTATCAAATAATACATATCCTATCAAAAATGTATCCTCACTCTTAATTACCTGCGGACCTTTTCTATATTTTAATTGACTTAATTGACCAAGAGGTATAAAACCTTTGCTCTGCGTTGAGACAAGGATGTTTTTTATCGATTGTATATCATTTCTAAGTTCTCGCTTATACCTCACTCTTACAGAATATCTCTCTCTTCCATCAATTATTTTAGTTATTGGTTTGCCACCTATTGCAAGTTCTATTGTTTTCTGTACTTTCTGTACTTTTATGCCGTATCTTGCAAGCTTTTTCCTGTCAATTACTATTTCAAGATAGGGTTTTCCAACTATCCTGTCAGCTGAAACTGAGTCAGGTTCAATTGAATTAATTTTTTTTAATAGTTTTTCAATGGCAAGTCCTGTTTTTTCAATACTATGTAAATCGGGACCTTTTATCTTAATCCCCATTGGTGCTCTCATACCGCTTTGGAGCATAACTATTCGAGTCTCAATCGGTTGTAGTTTTGGTGCTGAGGTAGTACCTGTTATCCTTCCAGCTTTGACAATTTCATCCCAGATATCGTTTCTAGTATTAATTCCTTTCCATTCTTTTCTATCCGGATTAATTTTTGGTTCAAGCTTGGGTCTCCATGCCCTAAAAGGATATCCCGAACTGTCTTCAATTAATTCATTATTTTTATCTCTGATATATTTTCCTATAACTTTATAAGGTTTTCCATCATCAGCATATAGTTTATTACCATCCTTGTCTCTGAAAAAATCAATTTCCCCGGAATTATATTTATACCTTATTCTCTCTCCTTTTTCATTTAGAACATATTTTGACCTATAATTAATAACCGTTTCAATCATTGATATTGGTGCTGGATCCAATGGGGTTTCAGCTCTACCTATCTTGCCCACAGCAGTCTTAATCTCCGGAATCATCTTAAATGCCATATCCTGTTTCTTTAAAACATCAAGTGTCTCGCCAATTGAAGCATGAGGCATTGTTGTCGGCATATATAAAAAAGCACCCTCATCTAATGAAGGCATAAACTCCTTACCCATACCAGGAAATTTCTCATAAAGATACTTAATCGGATTAGCGTTTTTTATACCATCAGGAAGCCATCCAAAAAAGGTATTTGCACCCATCCAGCTTATTCCACCCAGAAAAAGTATGAAAAATATCATTCCAAAAAACAATTTTCTGTTTTTTAAATTCCATCTCAATATTTTTTCATAAGACCTGTAAAAAAAATAGAAAAACGATAGAATTGATCCAAGTATAATTATTATGAAAATAAAATTAAGTATAAATCCTTTTTCCGGTCCAAGAGGCAGCCAGTGTTTTGTTAAATATATTGTTACCAGCAAAACAACAGATATATTAATTAATATTGGTATTTTTTTTTGAAACGATTCTCCTAATTTATCTTTAAAAAACTTAAACAGTCCAAAAATCATAAGAATTAAACCCAACCACCACTTAAAGAAAATCATCAGGATAAAACCTGATATTATTAATAATACATATAATTTTTTGCTAATTTTTAATTTTCCTTTTTTTCTAAAGAAAAGAAAATGAGCAAAGGCGGGAATTATAAATAATGCAACTATTACAGAACCAAGCAGGGCAAATGTCTTTGTAAATGCTAGAGGTTTAAATAATTTACCTTCCGCCGCCTCCATGAAGAAAACAGGAAGAAAGCTGACAATAGTTGTAGTAATTGCAGTAATTACAGCACTTCCAACCTCACGAACACCATTAAATACAGTTTGAATTGAATTTTTCCCATCATTCATATCAATATGTTTAATTATATTTTCAACTACAATTATACCCATATCAACCATGGTTCCTATGGCTATTGCTATCCCGGATAATGCAACAATATTTGCATCTACTCTGAAATATTTCATTGCAATAAAGGCAATTAATACCGCAAAGGGTAAAAGCCCGGATATTAGAATAGAGCTTCTCAAATTAAAGAGCATTAGCACAACGATAATAATTGTAACCAGAATTTCCTCTGTCAGGGCATTTTTTAAAGTACCGAGAGTTTCCTCAATTAACTCTGACCTATCATAAAAGGGAACAAGTTTTAACTGACTGACTGTTCCGTCTGAAAGTGTTTTTTTGGGAAATCCTGCAGAAATTTCTCTAATCTTATTTTTTAATTTTTTAATAGCAATTAAGGGGTTTTCTCCATAACGAACAACAACAACTCCCCCTACAACCTCACTACCTCCCTTATCAAGAGCTCCTCTTCTCAAAGCCGGTCCTAAAGCAACTCTTCCAATATTTTTCAATAATATTGGAACATCATTAACAACTTTTATTACAGTATTATTCAAGTCTTCAATCGTTTTAATAAGTCCAATTCCTCTTATTACATACTCAACTCTGTTTATTTCCAGAGTTCGAGCCCCTATATCAGAATTCGATTGCTTTACGGCATTATATATTTCCTCTATTGAGACATTCTTTGCCCTCATAATATCAGGGTCAATATCAATTTGATACTCCTGTACAAAACCACCAATTGAAGCGACCTCAGAGATACCCTCTACTGAAAGTAGAGCATATTTGACATACCAGTCCTGAACCTTTCTTATCTCATTCAGATCCCAACCACCTGTGGGATTTCCTTTTTTATCCTGCCCTTCAAGAGAATACCAGAACACCTGACCAAGGGCAGTTGAGTCCGGTCCAAGTTTTGCCTTCACAGCATCAGGAAGAGTTCCCATAGGAAGAGAATTTAATTTTTCAATAATTCTGGTTCTTGACCAGTAAAAATCTATATCTTCTTTAAAAATTACATAAATTGAAGAGAAGCCAAACATTGAATACGACCTTACCGTCTTTACACCCGGGATTCCAAGAAGAGAAACAGTTAATGGATATGATATCTGATCCTCCACATCCTTTGGAGATCTTCCTTCCCATTTTGTAAAAACTATCTGTTGATTTTCTCCAATATCAGGTATTGCATCAACCGGTACAGGGTCTGACATAAGAGGTCCAATATTCCAGCCAAAGGGTGCAACCATTATACCCCAGAACAATATGAGTATGACAAGGATACTGACAATGAGTTTATTCTTCAAACAAAAGAGAATAATCCTGTTTAATATTGAATCTTTCATAATCATTTACCCTTATTTTTCTTTGGAAAAAGTTCAATTACTTCATCTTTACAGATTAACATAGAACTCCCATAATATGGATTTCTTGTGTCCTCGTTATCCTGAAGCCAATATGCACCTCTATTATCAAAAGCCATCGGACAATGAAACCTATAAATGGAGTTTTCAAGTTTTATTTTTGATTTGTCTATAATTTTAGTAATTTCTATTGTAAAAGGTTCAAATAATACTCTAGTGTCCTCAATGTTTTTTGATTTTGCAATACCATTTACACTTGTCAATAATTTATTGAAAGAATTTCCACCTTTATTTTGTATCAATCTTAATAATTTATCAGCTTCATCACCTGATTTTTTGAGATTATCACTGCTCAATGCCCTTTGAATATTAAAATATGATTTTACTAAATTTTTTAATAATTTTTCTGATATTTTAAATACTTTTTCCTTGTTTTGTTCAAGTTTAAATAAACCATTTTCATCATTGCCTGTTCCAAAAACATCCTTATCAACTACCTCATCCATTGACATCATACTTGGTTTCCCCTTGAGTTGAAGATCACTGTCTATCTTAAATGCCCCATTTACAACAACCATATCATTTTCCTTTAAACCCTTTAATACTATATAAGATTTATCTGCCTTTGGTCCAAGCAATATCTGCCTGCCTTCAAAAATACCTTTTTTTTTATCTGTGAGAACATATACAATGGCTCTTTTACCTGTTATTAATGGGGCGGTATCAGGAATTAACAAAACTTCAGTATTCGTTTCAGCTCGAATCTCTCCTCTCACATACATATCCGGTTTTAATCTTCCGCTTTTATTTAAAATTTCAGCTCTAATTCGCACAGTTCTGTTTTTTTTATCTAAGACCGGTTCAATAAATGAAATAATTGATTCTATCTGCAAGCCATTAAAGACTTCAGTTTCAAAAACAATTTTCTGCCCTATATATACTTTACCAATATCCTGTTCATATACATCAAATACTACCCATAGTTTAGCAAGGTCTGCAATTGTATATAATTTCTGCCCTCTTTTAACATATTCTCCTTCAGAAATATTCTTTTTTATTATTGTTCCACCAATTGGTGCAATTATTAAATGATAATTTGAAACCTTAGGGTTTTTTAAAATACTATCAATTTGTCCTTTAGTAAACCCGAGAAGTTTTAACTTTATTTTTGCTGAATTCCTGTTTTTACTACCCATTTCAGTCTGTAATAATTCCTCTTTTGCAATAATGAATTCAGGGCTATATAATTTAAGAAGAGGTTTCCCCTTTTTTATTTTAATGCCTGTAAAATCAGCATACATTTCCTCAATTCTTCCATCAGTCCAGGCTGTAATATGTTTGATTTTAGCTTCAGATATTTCAACTTGACCAGTCACCTTTATAAGTACTGACGCTTTTCTAAATTCAACCGGTTCTGTTCTAATGTCTGCTAGTTTTATAGCTGATTTTGACAACTCAAGAACAGGTCTATTATCATCATTACCGCCTTCTACAACTATCAGAGCCATACCACAAAGAGGGCATTTCCCCTTTTTCTTACTTCTTATCTGCGGATGCATAGAGCAGGTCCATTCTTCTTCAGCCTTTATTTCATGTTTATGTTTATCTTCTTCTAATTTTTCACTATTTTCATTACCGCCACTAATTAGAAAACCAATTGCAAAAGCTACAACTATAATAACAATAAGCTTCATCATTGACTTTATTTTTCTATCATCCATTTTTTTCTCCATATAAGTTTTTCCCAATAATAAATTCCATCTCGGCAATATTAATCGTTTTTTTTACCGTATTCTCTTCTAATAAAAGTTTATACTTCAACATCATTTGATTTAATTCAATCAAATCTGAAAAACTACCCATACCTGCTTCATAAGACTTCCTGACTACCTGGATTGTTTTATCTAAATCAGGAATTATTTTATTAGAATATAAATTAATTTTTCTTTCTGCATCCTTAATTATATAGATAAGTTTTTCTATTTTTAATTCCAAGACATTTTGAATACTTTCCAGTTTTTTTTTATTTGAACGAAAAAACAACTCTGTTTCGACAATTTTTGCTCTATTTCTTTTTTTCCATACAGGTATCTTCATAGAAAGCATAATTGCCAATGGGTCTTTCCCGTTATCAATTACATCCAGCATCATACTTTTTTTTGTAAAAACATAATTAAAACCTATAGAAAAATCAGGTTTCGTTGCCTTAGCTGCAAGTTCCATTGACCTTCTGTTTTTAAATAAGATTTCTCTGAATGTTTTTATCAGGGGTTTATTCTTATGAAGCAAATTGCTCAGAAAAGAGGCATCATATTCAAATTTTGAATTCTTAATTTCTTCAAGTAAAAAATTTTTTTTATATTCATCTATATTGAGCAGGGTTAGAAGTTCAGCCTTAATAGGAGGGAGCAAATCAGCTGTACTTCTAACCCTGTTTTTTAACAAATCCAAATCAATCTGTATTTTAATCAAATTGACATATTTTGCCTTACCTGTACTATATTTTTTCTGCATAAGGTTTTCAAGTTCATTTAGTAATAATACATTCTGTTCTAATATTCTTAGCCTTTTATCTTTAAGATAATACTTATAAAAACTTTTTTTAACTTTATAAGCAACCTCTAATTTCTTCTCCAGATATTTTTCATACAAAATATCTGCATTTTTCAAAGCAATATCTTTCTTTAACTTCAATTTCCCAAACCATGGAAAGACTTGTACAATTCCAAAACTTCCAATCTGTGGTCCTACTCTTGTTTCAACAGAGTTTACAAAATAAGAGAATTTTATCTGAGGGTCAGGCAAAAACCCTTCCCCATCTGCCTTACTTCTAGCTGACTGCCATAAATTATAATATCCCTGTATTTCAGGATTATTCTTTTCTGCAATTCTTAAAATATCTTTTAAAAAGAAGCTATCCGCATAAGATGCTACCAGAAACAAACAAAAAACAATAAGAAATAAAACTTTTTTCATATATCAATCTCCATAAAATCGTTCATAAAAATATAGACAATTAGTTAATTTTTTCTTGCTAATTAATCTTTGTAATATTTGAAATTTATTTGACCTAAATTGA
>JAOZTV010000323.1 GCA_029939015.1 Candidatus Aminicenantota bacterium | reverse complement strand
CAGGTGAATTAATTTTAAATTTATTATTAATTATTACACCTGCAAAAACAGAAGTCTTAACTTTTGTTTTTATTTTAATAATTACTTCTTTATCAATATCAATATCAGTTTTCCAAATAAGTTTATTACCTGTATTTGAGAATACTAACTCACTATTTTGAGAAACAAACTCCAAATGATTAGAAAAAACATCTTCAATTTCTACATTTTTTATTGGAAAAGAAGATTTGTTTTTAACAATAATAGTATAGTTTAACTCATCCATTGGTTTGATTTGTGATTTATCAACTTCTTTTAATAAAACAATATCTTCTTTATGAATTAAAACACTTGTTTTATTTGATTCAATCCTATTTGAAATTGAACTATGTATGAGATATGAAACATTTTCAATATTCCCAAAATATCCATCTTCCTTAACTACGAATTTAATATTAATATTTTTTGTTTCACCATTACCCATTTTAAATATCCAAAGATATCTTCCATTATTAATCTTAGGTATAACACCTGAATCATTACTCAAATATTCAAGATGACCTGAAAAGTTTGAATATACTTCAACATCTTTCATTTTTGAACCGGATTTATTTTTAAAATTTATATTTAATGAAATAATATCACCACTTTTTGCTTCTTTTTGAATAAAATTATTAGTGATTTTACCAATAAAGGTAATAGTTCCTTTTTTAATAATTAATTCGACCTCATCAGAGTGAGTTTTACTTCCACCAATACCTGTAATAATTAGTTTATATTTCCCATCTGGAGTATTCGTATTTGTTGAAATAATTAGCTCTGAACTTATTGTAGGAATAGCCGGATTTGGAGAAAATTTTGCAGATGCACCTGTTGGTAAACCTGTTATGCTAAGGTCAACATTACTGTTAAACCCATTTAAAGCTACAAGATCAATATTATAAACGGCCTGACTTCCTGCGTTTACTTCTACTTTTTCAGGTGTCACCCCTATTGAAAAATCAGGTTCGGCATTTGAACAATAAAATCTTAATTCACTAGCCCTGATTTTAACTTTCCAATCTTTCTGTAACTCATCAACAACAACCTTTAAATCAATCACACCTGTTTTTAATGCTTCTATTGGAACAGTTTTTTCTACAGTAATCCATGTATTATTAAAACCCTCAAGTAAACCTAAATCATGTCCATTAAAATAGACTCTATCGTGCTCATCATCAGAAGGATAATCAACGTCATAGGCCTCAATATATAAACCAACTCGGACTACTCTCTCAAGAATTCCCTCCGGAATACTATGAGTCCATTTTATAGGATTATTAAAATGATTTCTCCCCCCGGTATATATATTAAAGGAAGGTGCATCAGTTATTCTTTCGGTATAACACAGTACTTCATCTGCTGCCATTCCAATACTTGTAATTATCATAAATAGTAAAATTAAAATCAAAGTTTTATTCATTCTATTCCCCTGTATTTCGTTTGTGGTTTATCGTTTATGGTTTGTCGTTTTTTATAATTCATAACTCATAACTCATAATTTATAATTATCATTAGAATATTGCTACAAGTTTAAAATAACCTGTATTTGAATTATAATTATTTTCTATAATTAGTTCATCACTAAAACTCACTACCTCATACCCAATACCAAACCTGAAATTTTTATGTACCAGATAGCCAATTTCAGCTGAGTAAGACTCTTTCCTATTTTCAATTGGTCCCCATATCTTTAGTAGTTTATAATTTGCCAGAAATTCAAATTTTCTAAAAAACTTATACTTTAGGCCCTGTATTGAGGCAAGAGAGTTACTCTTCATCTCATCAAGAGGAGGTGCCAGTTCAGCATTAATATCGTATCGCCATTGAGAGTAAAGAGTTAGAGAGTTAACCGGCTTATATAATAAGCGGAAACTCAACTGTTCTTCTGATCTTTCAGATAGAAAAATAGTTTCAATATCACGTCCTTTACGTTTATAATATTTTAAGCTCAAACTCATCCGCTTGACAGGAGAGCCAAAGAGAAAAAGTGACCATAATTCACGCCTTCCATCTTTACCATCAGCTTCATTTACTTGAATTTCATATCTTGCCAAACCTCTGAACCTTTCTGCCTCATAACCAAGACCAAGAGAGATGAGATTTGAAGTTGATTCTATCCCTTCTCTTTTAGATTTTTCATCCCTGTATCTCGAATCAATAAAAAAGTTTTTCACAAAATGATATTTTAATCCAAGTTCAAATACATCAACTTCAGCCATATAGCGTCCTGAATCTTTTTCAATTAAAATATCCTTTCTATAAGCTCCAAAAATGCCTTCACTCTCTTTTAAATATTCGAGAGAAATTGAAGAACTATGCCTGAAACTATCTTCCTGTAAATTTAAAAAATCATCGGTATCAGTTCCGTTATAATCCAATTGGAAGAATAAACCGCCCTTTGAATTTTTAATTAATCTCTGTCTCCAACCTGCAAGATAGGAATTAACCTTAAGGTCTGTATTTTCTCTATTCTCATCAAAACTTGTCTCTCCCTGAAATTTTCCCCAGACCTGATACTTACCCTTATCTCTGAAAGCAGATAAATAAAATGTCCTGTTTTTTAAGTCTTCTGATATTTTATCCCTTCTTCCATATCCAAAATTGACAATATTTGTTTTATCATCCCATTCAAGAAAACCTGAACTTTCCTTTTCATCAACAGATAAACCAAGAAGCGTGAATGGAAAGAGCTGTGTGCCAAGATTTCTTGTAAATTGAAATGGTGACAAAAATATATTTCTCATTGAAAAAACAGGATAGACCTGAAATAGATTAAACCCATATTCAAGTTGTCTATTGGCAAATGTAGGAAATTCGGGGTCAACCTGCCATGAATTTAAAAATAGATGAAGTTTTTCTGAAAAATTAATAACACCTCCACCAAAAAAAGCATATTGATTATCAGACATTGCCTCATCATTTTTTGAAAATTCGGTAAACATATTAATTTTTTTGGTGTCTATTTCAAAACCAAGAGAATATATTCCACGTCTATTTTTAACTGCATCTGAAAAATCAATACTCTTATCCATGTCAGCAATATATGAAAAATTAAATTTTAAAAAATTAAAGGGAGAGAAAAATGCTTTGATGCCGCCAATACCTCTTGTAAAACTTCCAGCTATTGACTCATATTGATATTTTACAACAAGATACTGAGGGTTTCCCAGATCATCTGTCGAATATAGAGGATAGGCAAAGACAAGGTCTCCCCTGTCATAATCAATATAATAATCGCTATTTCTTACCATTCTAATTCTCTTAATCTCATTATCAGGATTAGATTGGCTTTTAACTACTAGAAATACTATCTCAGAGCCTCTCAAAACAGGTGCTTCCTCCAGACTGTATGGTCCTGCCCCAATACTTGTAGGAATTTCATCAAGCCCTGCCTCACCTCTTGCAAGTCCAATAACAAATTCAGCTCCTGCAAATTTGGATTTTAACTGCAATGATATTCCACGAAAAGGATGCATATATCTAGTAAATAAAGA
>JAOZTV010000322.1 GCA_029939015.1 Candidatus Aminicenantota bacterium | reverse complement strand
ACCCGGACTTTCCGGCCTCACTGCGGGGCACGTTCCAGAAGAGTTTTCTCACGCTTAATATGTCTTGATAACAAAATATTTTATAACTATTTAGTTATTAAAAGAAATCATTTCTTTCAGAATCAGATCCGCTATATCACTTAAAGTCTGTAGACTTATAGTAGACATGTCTATATTTTATAAACATGGATATAAAGAAAAAATTTGGGTTAAGGCTTAGAAACATTAGGAAAGCAAAAAACATATCACAGGAAAAACTTGGGTTTATTTCAAGCCTCCACAGAACATATATAAGTGATATTGAAAATGGGTCAAGAAATGTGGCATTAGAAAATATTGAAAAACTTGCTAAAGCTCTTGAAGTTGAAATAAAAGATTTTTTTAATAATTAGTCAACTATAATTATGATAAAATTCACTCATAATGATCCTTCTCTCGAATCTCAATGGAGAGCACTCATACTTTTTGGAAAGAACTCAGCAACTTATAAATTTGCATTTGCAAAGTCTCTGATAGTTTTATCAAAGAATAATAAAAGTGAGATATCTCTAAATGATCTATCAGGACCATTTTCAGCAAGTATTTGTGAACACTTAAAAACAAATAATAAACAGGGCAATTCGAAAAGTAGTAAATTCTTGGATAAATGTAGAGATTTTAACAAAGGTGTAGTCTCAAAAGAAGAATTACATGGGATAACTGAAAAACTGGGGTTTGTGAATGTTGTAGATGCTTTTCAGATAGTCAATAAGGATATGATACCAAATCCATTTTACACTAAAGCATATTCAAAAGGGGAGAAAAAAATAATTCTAACTGATGAATTTTTCAGATTAAAAGATCAGTTTCAGTTTAATAATTTCTTTGATGAAACAGAAGCCCGTTGGAGATTAGTTGAGACAGCCTGGAATATGGAAATAAATCCAAATTTATTGGAGATTAAACATGACATTAAAGACGGTATTCTTTATTTACGAACAAATACAATGAAGAGGATAGATGTTACATCATCCCGAGAAGCATTGAACGGATACCAGAAAGGTAAATGCTTTTATTGCAATAATGAAATATCAATAATTCCTGGCTCTGATAGACTATGCCAGGTTGATCATTTTCTTCCACATATTAATAAATTAACTCATAAAGACATGAATATAAATGGTGTCTGGAATCTTGTTCTTGCATGTAAGAACTGTAATGGAACGAACGAAAAAGGAACAAAAGTGCCTGAAACAAAATACCTTGAAAAATTAGAATTAAGAAATGAATATTATATCAGCAGTAAGCATCCCTTAGCAGAAACAATTATAAATCAAACAGGAAAGTTAAAAGAACAAAGGGATAGATTTTTAAAAGAACAGTATAAGATTGCTTTAGAGAATTGTATTCATAAATGGAAGCCAAAGTTTTTATTTTCAGATAATTCAGATTATTAAAGACTAAACAGAATTGTCGTCCATGATGTTCCTTTTCTTTTAAGGGAATCATCACTGATCCAGTATTGGAGAGTTTCAAATCCGACTCTTTCAAAAAGAAGTCTGAGATCCCAGGGATCTCTAATTTTCATTAATCTTCCTTTTGTATCCCTCTCATCTTCCTCCATATCCCCCCTGGAATGAGGAATTGAGATAATAACTTTCCCATTTTTATTCAATACATTTTTTATGGCATAAACAGAATCGAGAAGGTCTTTGTCAGGAATATGCATAAGAACTGCAGTACATAAAACTCCATCAAATTTTTTGTCATCTATTTTTTTAAAACCATCTGGAAGATTGCCAATAAAAAAATGGTCTGATATGTCAGAGTTTTTATTTTTTATTATATCTATAAGTTCAGAACAGGGGTCTATACCATAGGCATTATATCCTTTCTCTAAAAGAGTTTTAACATCTCTTCCTGAGCCACAACCGATGTCCAGAACAGAACTGCCTTTTTCAAACGCAGTTTCAAAATATTCTGAAACTCCGCCCTCTACACTCTCAAATCTTTCATATACTTCATTAGAATTTAATTTATAATATTCTATTGTTTTTTTGTCCACGATCTATTTTAGCATAAATGGTTTTTTTGTTGTAATTGGAATAACAGCAGCAAGTTGAAATTTACCAAAATTATAATCCATGAGTTGATATTACTGAAACTTATCTATATAATATGAAATTGCTTGTAGATAAAAAATTAAAAATGTTTCCGGAATTAAAAAAGGTCATCGTGCAGGCTACGATTGAACCGGTTGACAAAGGCAGTTATATTATTTTAGTGTCCTCAACAGATGACCCCAAACAATTTTTTAAAGGATGAGGTTTAATTAAAGATGAATATTTCTGCTGATATTAAAAAGATAGGTTCTAATGAGAGAATTTTCACACTTACTGTTCAATGTATGACGGGAATTAATCTATGTGATACATGTATTCGAGTAATTGAAATTTCTGAGAGTGATTCTCTATATGACTTGCATGATATAATTCAAGACTCCGTGAATTTTGGCAATGATCATCCTTTTGAATTCTATTTGGGTCGAAACTTTAGAAATAAGAAAGAGTGGATAACTCATGAAGAAGATTGGGATAAAAAGGAAGAAGAGTTCCAACAAAAAATGCTTAAAGATATATACCCGTTAAAAAATCTGAAATTATATTATTGGTTTGATTTCGGGGACCAATGGATTTTTGAGATGCAGAAATCCAGAAAGATCAAATATTCTCAGGATAAAGTTGTTTACCCAAGAATCATTGAGTCAATCGGACCGAGTCCGGAGCAGTATATTTATGATCATTCTTAAATATTTATTAAACGATTATTTTAGTGTCTGGATATATTATTTGTTTATAAAAATTTATATATTGAATAAGGTGGTAAATGAATAAAGCGAAATGGAAAGTGTTCAATGCTGATGGTAACCCTATAACTTACTGTATGTTTTGTGCCACTAAAGTGGGTGATATCCATAAAGATGCAGGGAGAAAAATAATTGCTATGTATTACTGCAACCACTGTGGCATGAATTATTGTGATCATTGCAGTTATGAAGAAAAAAAGAAAAGATTATGTTTAAGATGTGATTCTGAACTTGAACAATTACTATAATCGAGTTAATGTCTTGTAATTTTGTTAAAATACATTTTTATTAGGAGAATTTGAATAATTGTTTGTTTATTATAGTTATTAATAGTATAGACTGGAAATTGTTCTGGCACCAAAGAGCGATTACGATTTGGATAGTCATATTACAGTTAATAAATCCAGAAGACGAAAAGGATAAACTCCTTCTTTTTTAGAGGAAATATAAAATAAATTAGTTGGTTTTCACACCCGCATCAATCTTATATATTGGATACTAAGTACAATTATTTTAATCCCAGCAGATGAACATATCCTCTTCTAGTGTATTTTGCTTACACTTCGGGCAGATACATTTATTTAGAACCTTTTCTTTAATGTTTTTTAGAATAATAAATATAAGAGTTTTCCATTTTCCAGATCTTTAATTCTAATATGCAGATCATCTGACAATTCG
>JAOZTV010000321.1 GCA_029939015.1 Candidatus Aminicenantota bacterium | reverse complement strand
TCCAATAATAAACCATCAAAGGTGTTTTTTTCCTGTAAAGAAATTAACATTAATAAAAAGTCTTTTTCAATAAAGTTTAAGACATTTGGCTGATCAAGTATATTTTTTATGATTTTTTTTACATTAGAAGTATTGAAATATTTTATATTTCTTATTATTTTCTGCTTTATTTTTAAACTAATTCCTGAAAAAAGGATAAGTATAATATCTCTATAATAGACATCTGGTTTGTCGTTCATAATATATGCAATTACATTTTGTAAAATATTATTATCTTCTTTTAATGTTAGAAATTTTGAAAAATAATTGCTTAGATCTTCTTTGCCGGTCTCTATTATTAAATTTAATAATTTTTCTCGTCTTGCTCCTTTTTGTTCCATAGTAGTTTGAAAGACAAATTCATATTCATTATTTATCATAAAAATAAAAAGAATTCTTAAAAGAATTTTATCATTTACCTCTTCAATAAATTTTTTTTTAATAAATTCTGTGTAAAGCATATATTTATTAGCATCAATATTATTAAAGAATAATAATTTTTCATCTATTTCTAATTCTTTATAAATTGTAAGAGCTTTGTTAATAATTGTTTCTGTATCAAGTTTTAATAAAAAAACAATGAAATAATTTTTTCTTTTATGTGAAAGAATTTTTAATTGATCTTTAAGTTTTACTGATATTTTTTTTTTATGTGGAGAGACCAGAACATTATTAAACAGAGTTTTAACTAATTGTTTATAATAAATATTGTCTTCTTCATACTTTGTCAGAAACAAGTCATTTATACTATTATAAAACAGAGACCCGGGTTTTTTTTCAAGCAATCTTAAAGCCTCAAAACTAATAGTTTTATATTTACTATAAATTGCTGGCAATAAATCCTTAACATAAGTCTCGTCAAGATTATTTATCAGGTAATTAGTACTTATTTCAATATTCTTTACATCACCACGATCTCTATAAAAAAGATCAAAATGATAAATAAGCGGGCTTTTGGCATAAAATAACTTTAAATACCCATTAAATTTTGGTAGATAATTTTTATTCTTCGGATTTGAAAAGAAAGTGACTAGCAATTTATAGGATTCTATGCTTATGATATTAGTTACACTATTTAATATTTCACTAATTATCCTGACCTTATCTTCTTTATTTAATAAATAAGATAATAATGGGATAAAACTTTGAAATTTTAATACTCCAACAATCCTTAGCAACAAATATTTCAGATGGATTCCTGTTTTTGGTTCTCTCAATATTAATTGTATTTTTGCAATTACTAATTCCTTATCTTCTAAGGCAATATCTGTAATTCTTCCAATAAAAATATTTTCTTCAATTAACTTATAGTCTTTGATAAGCAGGTCAAGCTTAATTATATTATTTTGTATGGTCATTTGCCAATATATTATATAAGTCCAAACCCATGTAAAATTATAATCATTACGGCAATTGGAGTAATATATCTGATTATATATTTCCATGGAAGATAGAATTTACTTTTATTAGAGACATCAAATTCTTCCTTACGTATTTTCTCATTAATTATCCATGCAACAAAAATACTTGTCAATAAGCCTGCAACAGGTAACATATAGTTTGTCGTAATAAAATCAAATATATCAAAGAAAGATTGATCCTTACCCATAAAAGACAATTTCCACTCATCTACGGCAGATAAAATACCAATAATATATATTAAACCACCAATTAATAGAGTTGCCTTAACCCGTGACCATTTTTTTTCATCAATAAAATATGAAACGACAACTTCGAGTAAACTGATAGCAGAGGTTAACGCTGCAAAGGTAAGTAGTAAGAAGAAAGGAACAGAGACAAATTGACCTATTTCCTTAAAGAGTACAGGCAGGGTTTCAAAAATTAATCCAGGGCCTGACGCAACTTCTCCTCCATATTCAAATACAATTGAAAAAATTGCAATTCCTGCAAAAAGAGCAATTATTGTATCAAGAATTGATATTGTTATAGCAGCCTTTGGTATATTTATATCTTTTTTTAAATAACTACCATAGGTAATCATAGCCCCCATTCCCAATGACAGGGTAAAAAAAGCATGTCCGAGAGCTGATAATACCCCTTCAGATGAAAGTTTTGAAAAATCAGGCTTAAAAAGAAACTCAATTGCCTTAATACCTCCCGATGTAAAGAATATTCCATAAATTGAAAGTCCAAGCAGTATAAGAACCAAGCCTGGCATTAATATCTTTGACCATTTTTCTATACCCTTCTGGATGCCTTTGATAACTATACCAATAGAAAGACCCATAAATATTGTATGCCACATTATTGACAAGAATGGGTCTTCTTTTAAATTTTTAAATTGTGCCACAATTTCTTCTGAACTGCCTTTAAATCCAGCAAAAGCTTTCAAAATATAAGCCATTGACCAACCGGCAACTATACTATAAAAGGAGAGGATTAAAAATGCAGCTACGACACCAATCACGCCAGCAATTACCCAAAATTTACTTTTATGCAATGCCTTAAAACCACCAATAGGGCTTTTCTGACTTTTATGTCCAATCATTAATTCAGCTATCATTATTGGTAAGCCAACAATTAAAATACAAGCAAGGTAAACAAGAACAAAAGCTCCACCACCATAATGTCCAGTAATATACGGAAACTTCCAAATATTACCAAGACCAACAGCTGAACCTGATGCAGCCAATATAAACCCTAATTTTGTTCCCCACTTAGCCCTAGTTTCCATCATTACCCCTTTTTTGTAATTTATAATATATATAATTATACAATAATTTAAAATTAATTAAAATAAAATTTGTGTAATTTGACTTTTAAATTATTTTGTAATAGACTTATATGTATATAGGAGCTGAAAATGACAAGAAGACTAATAAAACCAAGTATGAATGATATTGAAAAATATACAAAACGAGATAATAGAAAAAAAGTCATACCTCAGTTTAGAACAAATGCTGAAAATTATTATTATAAAAAACAAATGGATGCCAAAACTCACATGATAGTTGAGTTAGCTGATGGTGAAAAAATAAAATGTTTTATTGAATGGTATGATGAGAAATGTATAAAGATTAAAGGTAAAGACGGAAGAAACCTTATAATCTTCAAGCACTTCATTAAATATTTTTATAAAGACAATGAATTTAATCCAGATACCGGAGAAGATCAGGTTGATGAGGTACCAATGCCTGAAGAAGCTTAATAAAGTCATAGAATAAATAAACTTGAATCCGAAAAGACCAATCCTTGCAATATCCATAGGTGATGTGAAAGGGATTGGACCAGAAATTGTAAAAAAAAGTCTAATGGATATTGAGTTTAAATATCCGGTACTAATTATTGGCAGTAAAAAACATTTTGATTTACCACAATTAAAATATATTAAAGATATTATTGATATTAAGAAGAGAGGCATTTATTTTCTTGATATAGATTCTTCTAAAACAAAGACCCATTCTTCATTTGAATTTGTTAAAACCGGCGTTGAACTTGCTTTAAAAAAGGGAATAGATGCTCTA
>JAOZTV010000058.1 GCA_029939015.1 Candidatus Aminicenantota bacterium | reverse complement strand
TAGATTTATTGTTGTAGCTAATAGAAAGGGTGGTTGTGGTAAAACTACTACTGTTGTAAACCTGTCACATGCCCTTGCTTTAAAAGGAAAGAAAATCCTGTTAGTTGATCTTGATCCTCAGGCTCATTCTACACTAAGTCTTGGTGTCAATCCTCTTTCACTTTCTACTTCTATATCAGATGTTTTGATTAATAACATGAGTGCAAAAGAAATTATTCTTGATACAAGGATAAAAAATATATCTTTAATTCCGTCATCTAGAGACTTAAGTTCTTTTGAAATGAAGTTCTCTTCAATTGAGGGTAGTGAGACACTTCTATCTGAACGGATTTATAAGAATATTCCATATTTTGACTATGTTATTTTTGATCCTCCTCCAACTATTGGATTAATGACTGTTTCGGTATTAATTGCAGCCAAAGAGGCGATTATCCCTGTTCAGATGCATTATCTGGCAATGGAAGGGCTTGCAGAAATGATGCAGTTTATTTATAAAATTAATGCAACCTATAATTCCGATCTTGAAATGAGTGGCATTATACCAACATTTTATAATAAACATACCAAATTGGCAAAACAAATTATCGCAGAGATCAATAAAAATTTTGGAAAAGAAAAGCTTCTCCCCGGTATCAGATCCAATATAACGCTTGCTGAAGCTCCTGGATTTGGGAAAACTATTTTTGAATATTCTCCTTCGAGTAACGGTGCAAAGGATTATAAAAAACTGGCAGACAATATAGATAATCAAAAGAGGAATACAAATGGCTAAGAAAAAACTGGAACTGCCGAATATCAGTTTAAGTGAACTTCTGTTTCAGAAAAAAATAGAATATGGAAACGATGAAGATAAAAAAACTATTAATAAAGAGATAAATATAGAAAATCTGTTTGAAAAAGCAATTAAAAAACTGAAAGAGGAAGATTATATTGAAGCAATTGGTCTTTTACAGGCATTACTTATCTTTGAACCGGATAATTTGAAAGGATTGAATAATCTTTCTGTTGCATACTCTGCTCTTGACTATGATAATAAGGCAGTTGATATTTTAGAGAAAATATTAAGTATAGACCCTGAAAACAAAATGGCTCAGAGGAATTTGGAATTATTAAAGTGAAAAAAAAAAATATATTTGTAGGCATTGATCTTGGTACGACAAATTCGCTCGTTTCATATATTCATGATGGGAAACCACAGATAATCCCCAATGAAAGAGGCGAAAGATCGACCCCCTCTGTTGTATCTATTAAAAATAACGGAGAAATATTAGTTGGAGAGATGGCAAAGACCCAGGCTGTATTAAATTCAGATAATACTGTGTCAAATGTTAAACTCTCTATGGGAAAGGATGTTAAGTATAATATTATAGATAAAGAATTCACTCCGGTTGATATATCAATTCTGATTTTAAAAAATTTAAAAGAAAATGCTGAAAAATATCTGAACACAAAAATCATAGATACTGTCATTACAGTTCCGGCTTATTTTGATGACAATCAGAGAACAGCAACTCAAAAAGCGGCTGAACTTGCAGGATTAAATGTATTAAAGCTCTTAAATGAACCCACTGCTGCTGCACTATCTTTCGGTTTTAATAAAAAAGAGGAAAGTCGTCTTCTCACCGTTGATCTTGGTGGAGGTACTCTTGATATAACCTTGATGGAGTATAAGGATAAGAAATTTACAGTTAAGGGAATTGGTGGTTCAACTTCAATTGGGGGTAATAATTTTGATAAGGCAATTATTGACTTTGTATTAGAAGAGTTTAAATCGATGCATTCTTTTGATATCAGTCAGGATAAGATTGCCTATCAGCAACTTGTTATTCATGCTGAGAAGGCAAAAAAAGATCTATCGTCTGCAAATGAAACAAAAATCATGATCCCTTATATCACAATTAGAGAAGAAGGTCCCATTCATCTTAATATTTCTCTTGATTTAAACAAATTTAATAATCTTATAAAAACAACACTTGGGGAAATTGAAGCTTGTATAAATGATACATTTGAACAGTCTGGTATTGATAAGGACTGGGTTGATTCAATAATTCTTGCAGGTGGAGCAACAAGAGTACCTGCTGTTGAAACAATCGTTAATAGCATCATTAAAAATAAAAATAACAAAAACACAAAAAAAGGAAAACCTGAGAATGTAAATGATTCTTTGATAAAACGGGATATAAATCCTGATGAAGCCGTATGTCTCGGAGCAGGAATACTGGCTGGTATCTTTGAAGGCAGTATTCCGGATATGGAATTTTGTGATATTACTTCAAGAGAGTTAGGTGTAGAGGATGATGAAGGAAAAATGGTCGTAATTATTCCAAAAGGCACCTCCTATCCCCTCAGTGTTACTCATCTTTTTACCACAACTCAGGAAAATCAGGATGAAGTAATCATACATGTTCTGCAGGATGGGGATAATACTGGAAATATTAAGGACAGTGATCAGAAAATGGTTTCTCTCGGGAAATTTCATTTAAAAGTTGCTCCTGATAAAAAAGAAGGTGAACCAAATATTGATGTTACTTTCACTATTAATATGAATGGTATTTTAAAAGTTTCAGCCATTGATTTAGATAGTGGACAGGCTGGTGAGATTATTATTAGAGATAAACAAAAATAAATCCTAAAAGGATAAGGAGAAATAAAAAGATGGGTAAATTACAGAGACCGGGTACAGGTATTACTAAAAAGAATGAAAGTAATGAAGATTTAGGTGCCAGAAGAGCAGAGGCAAAAAATCTTGCAAAGGAAAAGGCACAGGCAAGAACACTCGCAAGACAACAGCAGCTTGCAGAAAGGTTGTCAACAGCAGTAGAACAGATGGGTGGTTCACTGAGTCAGGCAAGTGGTGCTGCCGAAGAGTTAGGAAAAAACATGGAAATAATTGCCACTACAGCAGAAGAAGCTTCTAAAAATGCAGAGGAGACAACAGCTTCCATTAATCAAATACAGACTACAGCAGAGGTAGCTAAGGAAAAAGCTCTAACAGCTCTCGAAAATGCAACTGCAAATCAGGAACAAGTAAGAATGACAACAGTTGATATTGAATCTTTAATTAATGGTATTCATGTAGCTGCCAGTTCAAACGCCAAATCTACTGAATTGATAAAAGACTTAGAGAAAAATTCTGATGAAATTGGTAATATTGTAGGGCAGGTAGTCAGAATTGCAGACCAGACAAACCTTCTTGCACTTAATGCAGCAATTGAGGCGGCAAGAGCAGGTGAACATGGCAGGGGATTTGCTGTTGTTGCAGACGAGGTAAGGAATCTGGCAGAGATATCAGAGGGCAGTGCTAGAGGAATAAGGCAGGTAGTTGAAGAAATCCAGCAACAGGTACAACAGGTTACTAAGGATGTTGAAATAGCAAGTAATTCAAGCTTGGAAGAGGCTGAAAAAGCAAAAACCATAACGGCTGATCTCTTACAGATGGTTGATGAGCTAGATGTTGTTGTTAAAGGCTGCCAAGAAATAAATCAAAATGCTATTGATACTGAGAATGGAGCTACAGAATTCTTAAAAGGTGCTGAAGAAATTGCAAGTTCGGCTGAAGAAGCGTCAGGCGGTTGTGAGGAGGCATCAAAGGGTGTTGCTGAACAAACAAAAGCATTTACTGAAATGCAAACGGCATCAGAAGAGTTGTCAGAGCTGGCAATGAACCTTAAGGATGCAACCGACACGGCAAAATCATCAGAAGAAGTATCCGCAGCAGCAGAGGAGCTATCAGCAAATATCGAACAGGCAACAAGTTCGGCTAGACAGTCTATGGTAGCTATCGAACAAATTGAGAAAGCGGCAATTATTCAGGGAGATAGATCCAGCGAGAGTCTGGAGATTGCCAAAAGATTGGAAACTGCCTCAAAAACAATGAGTGATAGGGCTCAAGAGTCTGAAAATAAACTCGTCGCTTTTAAAGAATTATTTGCAAAAAACAGAAAAAATGTTGACAATATGATTAAAAATATTGCTAAAACTGCAAAAGCTTCACTTGAATCATCGGTTAATATTAAAAGTCTTGAAGGTAAGACAAATAATATCAATAAAATAGTTGACCAGATAACAAATGTGACACTTCTTACAAATATGCTTGCTGTAAGCGGCTCGGTTGAAGCGGCAAGAGCAGGCGAATTTGGCAGGGGTTTTTCAGTTGTTGCAGGGGATATCAGGACACTGGCAAATGACTCATCAAAAAATGCAGAAAAGATCAAGGATATGGTAAGGCAGATGCAGCAGCAGATAGTCGTCGTTGCAACCGACATTGATCTTGTCGGTAAGACAGCTACGCAGGAAGTTGAAAATGCAAAAAAAAGTGCCACAAACCTTGAAACTATTGAAGCTGACACAAATATTGTTCTGGAAGTTGTTCAAGATATTAATAATGGTACTAATTTGACTTTAACTGCAATTGAACAGGCAAATAAGGCAGTTTCTGTTATTGCAGAGGCCTCTGAGTCTGCCTTAGCAGCAACAAAAGAATCCGCAATAGCAGCACAGGAAGGATTAAAAGGAATGGAAGTTATATCCGAAGCGATAGAGGAAATAGCAAGTCAGGCAGAAGAAATGCAGTCTATGTAAATCATCTAATTTAATTGGAGGATAAAAAGTGACAAAAAATGAATTAGAGAATCACGCAGTGGATTCTTCTGCTTTAACTGAGGATATAGGACAATTAGTTGTCTTTAAGCTTAGAAATGAAGAGTTTGGGGTTGACATCAATCGTGTAAAGGAGATTGTCCGCCTACCTGATATTACAAGCATTCCGAGAAGTCCAGATTATGTTGCCGGAGTATGTAATTTGAGAGGCAATGTCCTGCCGGTAATTGAGACGAGAATTAGATTCTCAATGGAACCGGAGGAAAGAACTGAAAGCACCCGATTACTTGTTGTTGACTCGGGACTTAGCATTATGGGGCTTATCGTTGATAATGTAAGGGAAGTTATGAGAATGAATAGTTCTGTAATTGATCCTCCACCGTCTGTCTGCCAAAGCATTGATAAGGCCTTTTTAGATGGTGTTGTCAAAATGGATGATGGGAAGAGGCTCATTTTAAAGCTAAATTTGAAGGAAGTCATCAATGTTGAAGATGTCCAATATGCTAAGAACACCGGTCAGAAGATGCAAGAGGAGCAAGAAATCATAGAAGACATCGTTCTTGAAGAGAAACATCTTGTCTCTTTTAAGATTGCAAAGGAAGAGTATGCATTTGATATAGATAAGGTGAGGGAGATTTTAAGAGTTACCGATATTACAACTGTACCCAATGCCTCTCCATATGTTAGAGGGCTGTTTACCGTCAGAAATCAATTATTACCCGTACTTGACCTGAGAGTATTGCTTGGTGTTGAAAATTATCTCAGTGAGAGACTTAAAAAGGTAGATGATATGACTTTGGAGACAGAAAAATGGGAATCAGTCTTAAAGAATGCAATAGAGTCTGGAACTGAGTTTACCGGCAATAAGGATATTAAGAAGAGCTCCTTTGAAATATGGTTTAAAAAATTTGATACTTCAAGTGACATAATTCAAGCTAATACTAAAAAATTACAGAAATTACATATTGACCTTTTTGAATATATTAATAAATTTTATGAAAAACAGGATTTTGCCTCAGAGCAGAGTCAATTATTTTTCAAAAAATCTATAGCACCTTTAATTGAGAATATCCTGAAAATCTTTAGTGATTTGAAACTCTCTCTTAAAACTCATATCTCAGAAGATCAGAGGATATTAGTTGTTGAAACTGGCTCGACTAATATCGGGTATCTCGTTGATGATGTAAATGAGGTTATCCGTATTCCAAAATCAGTAATAGATGAAACACCCGGGATTGCATCTTCAAAACAGAAGGAGTTACAAGGTGTTGCAAAATTAGATAAAGGAGAAAGACTAATTATGATTATTAATGAAAATACTCTCGTTACAGTCGAGGAGCAGAGGGAACTTGCAGGTTTAGCCGCTGACTCAAAGAAGGAGGAAAGTATTGAAAATAAAGATGATATACAGGAAACATTAGCTCAAAAAAATTTGGAAGAGGAGCAGTTAGTCACATTTGAGGTCGGTAAAGAAGAGTACGGTATCAGTATTCTTGAAGTACAGGAAATAAACCGTCTTGAAGAGATAACAACTGTACCCCGTTCTCCATATTATATTGACGGCGTAACTAATTTAAGAGGGAACGTTATACCTGTTATTAATGTCCGCAAACTATTTGATCTCGATACAAAAGAAGTTGATGATAAGACCCGGATAATCATTGTTGACATTAACGATAAAAAAACCGGGCTTAGAGTTGATCAGGTTAATGAGGTTCTAAGATTATCCAAGAAGGATATTGATCAGACTCCCGCTATTATTTCAGGGGATACAGATAATAATTTTATAGATGGTATATGTAAGATAAAAGGTGGAGAGAGAATGGTTATCCTTTTAAATACAAAACATATACTTAATCAGAATGAGTTAAAGCAGTTATCTTCAATGGACGGTAGTTCTACAAAGAAACAGGCAAAAAAAAAAGAGACAAAAAAGGTTGTAGAAAAGCCGGAAGTTGAAAAGGAAAAAAAGATAGAAACAAAAATTTCCACGAAAAAAAAGAAAAAAAAGCTTGAAATAGCGGAGTAAAATATGAGTAAAATAAGTGTCCTTATCTGTGATGATTCCGCTTTGATGCGGAAGGTTTTGAGAAAAGCGATTGAATCAGACTTTGATTTGACTGTCGCTGGAGTTGCAAGAGATGGTGAGGATGCTGTAATCAAAGCAAGGGAGTTAAAACCTGATGTCATTACCATGGATATTAATATGCCTAAAATGGACGGTGTCACCGCTCTTCAGATAATTGTTGATGAGAAAATAGCACCCGTTATAATGGTCTCCTCTTTAAGCAAAGAGGGGGCTGTGATCACATTTGAGGCGATGGCTCTCGGTGCTTTTGATTTTATAGCAAAACCACATGGTACCATATCAAGAGAAATTAAAGAAATAGAAAAAAGCCTTATAAAAAAAATTAAGGCTGCTGCAAAAAAAGGATCATTAAAAAAGCTCGGCAGAAAAAGGACTGAAAGGAAAAAAGAAACTAAGCCTGTCCAAACAAGAAAACCGCTACAAAGCAGCAAATACAGAACAGGGAGGATAAGTTCAAAAATTGGATTTAAGGCAATTGCACTCGGTATATCAACTGGTGGTCCTAAAACTATTTTTGATGTATTACCTTATCTTCCGGCAGACTTGAATGCTGCTATTTTTATGGTACAGCATATGCCTCCCACATTTATTACTCCATTTGCAAAGCGGATAGACAGAATGTGTAAATTGAGGTGTGTTGAGGCTGAAGCAGGAATGGTTGTTGAACCGGGCACAATATATCTTGCCAAGGGCGGGTTTCAAATGACTTTGTTTAAAAAGCAATCAGGAAAGATAATTATAAGAACTCCAAGAAGACCTGAAACCCTTTTTACACCTTCAGTTGATATTATGATGGACTCTGTTTTAGATGTATTTGGGACAGATACTATTGGTGTATTGATGACCGGTATGGGTCATGATGGAGCAGATGCAATGGTTAATATTGTTAATTCCGGGGGGACAACCATAGCAGAGAGTGAAGAAACGGCAGTTGTATTTGGAATGCCGAACGAGGCAATTGAAAGAGGTGGGGCAAATATAATTGCTCCAAGCTGGGATATTGCAAATTTAATTATAAGGTTGGTGAAAAATGGATGAATTATTAAAAAACTTAAATAGTATTGATGAAACAGACAGGGTTTATGCTGTCGATGACCTGGCTGAGCTGGGTGACCCTAAAGCGGTTAGCAGTCTTTTGAAACGACTAAATGTTGAGTCTTCAGAAATTGTTGAAAATGCAATCGTTGCTGCATTAAAGCAATTGGATTGTTCAGGGAGCTACGATTATATTTTTGAATTATTAAGCTCTCCTGAAGCATTTATAAGAAATGCTGCTTTGGGTATTTTTGCTTCTGAAGGTGAAAGAGCAATTGCTTTTCTAACATCTTATCTTGACCATTCAAATAGAGAGATTAGAAAATTAATACTTGATAGCCTTGTAGAAATAGGAACTAATAATGCTCTTTTTGCAATCCGGGCATGTTTATTTGATAAAGACCCTAATGTTCAAATTACGGCAGTTGAATATATAACAAAATTAGAGGATAAGGATAGCCTTGAAGATATGCTTGAAATATTTTCTGAAAACCCGGAACCAATGCTGAAGACAACCCTTCTTTATGGGATTACAACTCTTGGAGACGAAAATACGCTTAGAAAAGTTCTTAATATTCTTTTAAAAGAAGGACTGGATAAAAGTAATTTTGATTCGACATTTATTGACGATCTTTTTGATTTAATAAGTAAAGTAGGAAATTTTGAGGAGTTGACAAAAGTGTTTGATATGATCGATGATACATTTACTTATGAAGAAAATATAATTGAAACCTTAGAAGCTGTAAAAAACAGGTTTAATGACTTTCTTAACTCTACAAAAATCATGGAACGGCTTATTGATATTGTTAAAAATAACAAATCGGGTACATCACATAGATATAATGCAGTCGAATTTTTAATTGATGATAATTGCTCTATTATTTCTGCTGATGTTTTATATGAGCTTGGCTTAAAGCTGGCAGAACAGAAAAACGGTTTGCTTTATTCTGCCGTAAAACTCTTGGTTAAGAGCAAGAAAGACGATGTAAAAGAAAAGATTATGATTATTAAAAAATCCTCAAATGATGATGCATTAATTGAATTCTGTACAAATATTCTTTTAGAGGAGGTTAAATAGAAAATGAAATTAACAAATAATCAATTCAAGCTCCTCTCTGAACTATTATATCGTAAAACTGGTATTTATCTTGATGAGAAAAAACTATACTCGTTTTCAATTAAAATAAAAAAGAGAATGGATATACTAGAAATCAATGAAGTGGACGAATATATCAGATATTTAAGGTTTTTAGACAAAAAAGGAGAAGAACTTCAGCACCTTATAAATTTGAGCACTGTAAATGAAACATATTTCTTCAGAGATTTTTCACAACTTTTAATATTTGCAGAATACTGTATTGATGAAATTGTTGAGAAAAAAAATATTTCAAAAGATCGATCATTTAATATATGGTCCGCCGGTTGTTCCATAGGTTGTGAACCTTATACACTTGCGATAATTTTATTAGAAATGTTTGATGATATTCATTTGTGGGATGTAAAAATCCTTGCAAGTGATATTGACCTCAATGTTCTTGATTTTGCAAAAAAGGCTGAATATACGCCAAGAAGTGTAAAAGATGTGCCACCGGGTTATCTTGTAAAATATTTCAGAAAAACAAAGGAAGGGAATTACCAGTTGATAAACAAGGTTAAGGATATGGTTAAATTTGTTCATCTCAATCTTTCAGACAAGTATAAAGTACGTAAATTAAGAGGATTTGATACAATATTTTGTAGGAATGTATTGATTTATTTTGATAATATTTCCAGAAAGCAGGTTGTCAATCATTTTTATACCTCATTAAATGATGGTGGTTATATCTTTCTAAGCTCTACAGAGTCAATAGGGCGAGTTACTACCGCATTCAAATTAAAAAAAGTTGAACATGAAGGTGATAGATATTTATTATATTGCAAGGAGAAACAGAAATGAAAAAAGTATTAGTTGTTGATGATTCAAAGGTAGTCAGAAAATATCATAGTAATATACTCAAATCGGCAGGATACCATGTTGATAGTGCATCAGATGGAGAGGAAGCATTGGAAAAGTCACTCTTAAATCAATATGATGTTATCCTCGTTGATATCAACATGCCTGTTATGGATGGTATCACTTATATTGAAAGATATCGGCAGGAAGAAAAGGAAACGCCGATGATAATTATTACAACACAGGAAGAATCAATTCATAAGGACAAAGGGTTTGACGCAGGTGTAAACCTATATGTTGTAAAACCGGTAGTACCAGAAAAATTGATTTTGAATATCAAAATTTTACTGGGGGAATAATGGACGAAGAACTACTATTAAAACAGGAATTTTTTCTTGAGGCAAGGGAACAACTGGATATGCTCAGCACCAATGTGATGAAGGTTGAAGCAGAGCCTGATAATAAGGAACATTTATCAGCGGTTTATAGGATTGCACATACCATTAAGGGAGCATGTGGATTTTTAGGTTTCCAAAACATAGGTGCATTTACTCATAATTTTGAGGAATTACTGTCAGCTTTACGTGATAAGAAGATAAATGTCAGTGCTGATTTAATTGATCTGATACTTGAGGGAGGCGATTGTCTTACCTTAATGATTGACTCACAGGAACAGGGAAAAGAACCAGAAGTGAATGAGGAACTTATATTAAAATTTAAGTCATACTATGAGAAGAAAAATATTTCTGAGACAAAGGACGAATCAGCCATTGAGGATCAACACCTAAAGAAGGAAAGTGAACCTGAAAATGAGGCAATTAATGAAGAGTATTTGACGGAATTTATAATTGGGGCAATGGATATGTTACATCTTCTGGAGAAGGCGACTATTGAATATGAAAAACAAAAATCAGGTGATTCAATAAATGAAATTTTCCGTATAATACATACCATAAAGGGAGATAGTGCCTATATAGGCTTAACAAATCTTGTGAAGTTTACACACGCACTCGAATCACTACTTTCAGGCCTCAGATCAAATCCTACAAAATGTGATGCTGATACAATTGATCTTATTTTAATTTCTATTGATTTTATTAAGGCATATGTTCTTGATATAACGAAGGGTGAAAGAACAATTGCCTTACCTGATTTCTATTATTCAAGATTACAGAAATATTCCGGAGAAAAAATAGAAGAAAAACAACAGGTACAGGAGCAGCAAGTAATAGACGATAGTATTGAAAGCCAGGTATTTGTTGAGCAGGCACTGCAACATAGAGACAATCTTGTTAATACTATTAAAGAACTACCATTGAATGATGTAAAAATAAAAAACATAAAAAGAACCTTTGAAGATTTACAAAGATCATCCAAGTTTATGGAAATAGAGATATTTGATGGTAACCTTGATAATGGATTAAATGCAATCTTAGCTAAAGACAACAAACAACTTATGACTTCAATAAATCACATACTCACTTTTATTGGAGATATAGAAAAAGGTCCTAAGAGACTTGGGGAAATCCTTGTCGATACAGGTAAACTTTCAAATAATGATATTGAAGAGGCTTTGGCAAAACAGAAAAATATTGGTGATATTCTTATTGACAGTGGGAAAGTTAAGCAGGAAGATATAGCATTGGCAGTTAAGAAACAAAACCTTATGAATATTGCAGGGCAGGTTAAGTCCAATGATACGAGTGTACAGGAAAGAAAAACAATCAGAGTAGATGAACAAAAAATTGAAAACTTTACAAGTTTAATCGGTGAGCTTTTAATTGCAAAAAATGCTTATGAGTACATTGTAAACAAAATCAATGTTTTAGAAGGCAATGATATTTCAGAATTTTATAAAAACCTGAGCTCCAATGTTCATCTTTTTACTCGATTAACAAATGATATGCAATATGGAATCATGGCTTTAAGAATGATTCCTATTAGGGGCATATTTCAAAAATTCAATAGAGTTGTCAGGACAGTTTCACGAAAACAAAATAAAAATATTGAATATATAATGGAAGGTGCTGACACTGAAATTGATAAAAAAGTTGCGGACATACTTTCTGACCCACTAATTCACCTAATAAGAAATTCATGTGACCACGGGATAGAAGAACCGGCTACCAGGCTTGCTGCCGGAAAACCTGAAAAAGGTACGGTAACACTCAGTGCTTCACAGATGGGGAGTAATCTATCTATTAAAATTAAGGATGATGGTAAAGGACTGAATAGGCAGTTGCTTTATGATAAAGCAGTCAGTAAAGGATTAAATCCACCTCCACCGGATGATGATGAGATTTTTAATGTTATTTTTAATCCGGGATTTTCAACAAATGAAATTATTACAGATATATCGGGGAGAGGTGTTGGTATGGATGTTGTAAACTCTACTTTAAAAACACTCTCTGGAGAGGTAAATATTGAGTCTGAAGAAGGTGTTGGAACAGAAATAACACTTTCTATTCCAACTTCAATGGGTATCAGTTCGGTTCTTGTTGTTGACTTTAATAAAGAAGCTTATGCAATACCTCTTGAATATGTTGTTGAAACAATAAAGATTCCTTTTAAAAAGTTAAGACCAATACACGATAGAACAATTTTTTACTATAGAGGCAATGTTATAAATGTTGAATCTATGGGAGACTTACTTTCTGGCACATCAGAATATTTTATATTGAATAAGGATAATAATAAATTTAATGATGAGGATGAAATATCCATTGTAGTAATGAAAGTTGGAAATAAAAGAGTCGGTATTATTGTTGATAAATTTGACCGTAATCTTGATATTGCAATAAAACCAACACCGGATGCTTTGTCAAAGATCGAAATAATTAGTGGTGTTAGTATTATGGGTAACGGTAAAGTTATTATTGTTTTAAACCCATTAAAATTGATTTGATTTT
>JAOZTV010000057.1 GCA_029939015.1 Candidatus Aminicenantota bacterium | reverse complement strand
TTGCAAAAAACATAAAAACATGAGATATTTGGCACTAACTTTTATATAAGTTAAATTAAAGGAGAAATATTATGAAAAAAATTTTTACATTTATTATTGTACTATCGTTAGTTTTTGGAATGTCATTAATGGCAGGAACAAAAGAATTTAAAAAGGGCGCATCTTTTATCACAGGTGAATTTGGATTTTCATCTTGGGCAACACCATTTGGTGCTAGTTATGAAATGGCATATAATGATAATATCGGTATCGGTGCTTCAGCATGGATGCAGTCATGGAGTAGCGTTGGATTTAGCCAAACATTGATAACACCATCTGTTTTTGCACAGTATCACTTTACAAAGATCAACGTTAAAAAACTTGATGTTGCAGCAGGTGTATCTCTTGGTTATTCTATCTATTCTGCTGATTCAGATCTTTTTACAATAACAGGTTCAAGTAGTCTGTTTTTAAGTGGTGTTCTAACTATTAGATATTATTTTACAGACAAACTTGCTGTAAGCTTAAAAGAGACATATTCATTTCTCGGTGACTGGTCTGGTTCTTATGCTATGATCGGAGTTACTTATAGACTTAAATAGTCTTAATATAAAATAAAGGGAGAGTTATCTTTCCCTTTATTTTTTTATTCTTCAGATTTGACATTTTTTCTCATCTTGATACAATATAGTATATGGAACAATATGCACCTATAGTTTATTTTTATCTATCAACCTTTGTAATTGGATTTCTTCTATGTATTCCAATAGGTCCTGTAAACCTCGAAGTTTTTAATTATGCATTAAAAAAACACTATCCACAAGCATTAGCTATTGCATTTGGGGCAGGCATTGGAGATGCAGTCTGGGCAATGACCGCTTTTTTTGGGATTAGTCCATTTCGTGATTCACATTATAATCTTGAAGGTATATTTTTTATTGTCACTGCAATAATTACAGGAATACTCGGTTATTTTTCATTAAAGGATGCTAAAATCATTGAACGAAAAGAAGAAGAGATCGTTTCAAAAATAAAAAAAAAACGTTGGGCCTTCTTTAAAGGGCTTGCAATGGTCATGGTCAATCCTCTTGGAATTATCTCATGGTTGATTGGACTACAATTCCTTGATAGCTTAAGCATTAGAATACCCCTCAGATTAGACTATGAAATAGGTTTTATTATTACTGTCATTTTAGGTGCAGTTACATATTTTATGCTCATAATTTTTATAACTAAAAAAATGAAAAACGTATTTAATCCTGCAAGAACAGCAAAGATTACCAGAGTTTTAGGATATATACTAATTATTTTCAGTTCATACTTTATATATAAAGCTATTGAATCATTTGTTTTACAAAAAGCTTAAAATCCATTTAAATTATATGATTTTACAAATAACATATTCATAGTTCTTTTCAAATAATTTTTTTAACAAATATTTAGTGAAAGGAACAGAGATATCTCTGCCCCCCACCAATTAGGAAATAATTAATGTTTCTTATTCTTATGATTATCTTTTTTACCTACCTTACAACATGCAGGTGAACCAGCATTTAAACCACATTTTGTACATTTTTTTGCATCTTTTGAACAACACTTTTTACTTCCTGCAATTTCACCACATTTACTACATAATTTTACATCCTTACCTTTTTTAATCTTACAACAACCTGGTGAGCCTGCATTAAGTCCACATTTTGAACATTTTTTTGCATTTTTAACACAACATTTTTCACTACCTTTCAACTCTCCACAACCACCACATAAAGCAAGTTGCTTTCCATCTTTTTTAACTGTTTTATGCTTAGAACCACAGTCGGCAGCAGCATTTGCATTTAATAAACTACCAAAAGATGTGAATGTTAAAACCAACGATAATGTTACTAAAACTAAAATAAATTTTTTCATTTTATATTCTCCTACTTTGTAGTATATAGAAAAAAATAATTAATTTCAATAGACAAAGCAAAAAATAATTAAATTTCTGATTAGTTGTAATTAAAATATTAAAAACCAAACCTTACAAACAGCTTTATTCATTTAGGAGCCTGTCCAAAGAGTTGGAACAACGGCATAAAATTTCGAAAATTTGTCCTAATTTCAATGTAAGTTGATAATTCTTTCTTGATTGCCTTTTTTTATTGTTATTGAATTAATATCAATTTTTTTTATTAAAATACCATTGACAATACTTCCGGCTTCATACCATTTATTATTTATACAAGCTTTTCTTTTGTTTTTTTTACCATATTTGAGAATACCAGTAAGTTGAAAACTTACATTCCAATCTACTTTTTTCTTTAATTTTACAGGAATAGTTTCCTTTTTTTTTGTTTTATATAAGTTTTGCTTTTTCTCGATTTGATTAACAAAATCATCAGAATTAGATCTTTTTCGATTAACCTTATTGGCAAAATGATCAATTTTTTTTATTGTTTTATTTTTAATCGGTTCTTTTTTAATGACTTCTTTTTTAACGACTTCTTTTTTAATCAATGATGTTTTTTTTATGCTATTTGTGTTTTTTTTTAATAAGTATTTAATAGAAATAAAACCTGATATTAATATTATTACTGATAATAAAATATAATTTATCTTATAATTTTTTTTGTAGTTGTTATTCCTTTTTTTTATAACATCCTTAATATTTTGTGCATCAGGCTGTCTTGATTTACTCGTTGAAGAATTTTCAAGTTTTTTTAAAACTTTAATTATTGTACTCATTTTACGTAATTTAACTCTAATAGCTTTGGTGTTTTTAATCTATTTATTTCATTATACAACACTATCTTAGTCCTTGGACCAACTATCCCATCAATTACTATACCATTTCGCTTTTGCAGTAATCTAATCGCATTTTCTACTTCATTATCAAAGTTTCTATTTATAATTAAATTTTCAAAACCAACTTCTACAAGCAACATCTTTAACGTAATTATTTGGTCAGAATTAGATTTTCTTGACAAATAGTTTTCAATTTTGAAATAATTTTTCCATAAAACAAGAGCTGAGCCTGTCCAGTTTTTCTCAAGATCATCAATAGAAATTCTAAGAGTTTTCTTTTCATTTCCTGCAACAAAGAATAAAATGTTTTTTTCAATTTTATACAATGTCATATAATAAGAACCATCTGATTTTTCATCATTTTCTTTAAATTCAAAAATAGATGGCAAATTTAATTTCATAATTAAATTTAACCCTTCTTCATTATTAATAATTAAATTTCTTAAAGGACTTTTTATATCAACATTTTTCAAAAACACTTCATTTGAGAGATCGGCATTCATTAAATCAATTTCTTTATATTCAACGCCCCATAGAGATAAACCTGATGCAATAGCAGGCAAATTTGAGTTTTCTTTTTTTGAAAGTTTAATATGCACTATCAAATTATCCAATTGAATATTTTTAGTAATCTTTTTTACAGGTATGACGACATTTTTGACAGGTATTTGTTTAGTAATAATGGTTTTTGTATCCTTAGAAACAGTCTGATTAAAAGGATCTATAAGCAAATTCAACACAAAAACTAAGGCTATAATAAGAACTATAATAGAAATATTTTTTATATTTAAGATAGAATATTCATTTTTTTCGCCTTTACTCTTCAAATCTTTTATGGATATTTTAGCAATACCTGTATTTATTTTATGGCTATTTAGACTATAGGCAGTTAGCAATATTCTGTCACAAGCTATATTTATTAATCTAGGACTACCTTTTGTATAATTATAAATTTGTCTTAATACAGATCTTGGAATATTAATAGATGATTTAAAGGAAGCAATTTTTAATCTATGTTTTATGTATTGTTTCGTTTCAGAGAGGTTCAATGGATATAGGGTCCATGAGAGAGTTATTCTTTGCCCCAATTGTCTTAATTCATAGGAATTCAGTTTTTCTCTTAATTCAGGCTGCCCTACGAGAATAATTTGTAATAATTTTTCAGTAATAGTTTCAAGATTTGATAATAGACGTAATTGTTCTAATACAGATTTGCTTAAATTCTGAGCCTCATCAATAATTAAAATTACTTTTTTATTTTCACTTTTTTTTCTTATCAGGAATTCATTAAGATCATCAACAAGATCTTTAATAGTGTTTGAGTTTGGCAATATTCCAAAATCATCATTAATTGCCTGCAATAATTGTTGTGGATCTAATTTTGGGTTAAAAATATAGGCGATTTCTGCACTATCTCCCATCTTTTCTATAAAAGTACGACATAATACTGTCTTACCAGTTCCAACTTCACCAGAGATCTCAATAAATCCATCGCCCTGATAAACTGCATAATTCAAATAAGCAAGAGCTTCCTTATGACTACTGCTATAAAAAAAATATTCAGGATTAGGTATAAGTTGAAAGGGTCTTTCCTTTAACCCAAAAAATGACTCATACATTATATAACTCTTTCAACCTGCTTTTGTTTCTAATTTTGAAACAGAAATGCTTAATGATCTAAATTCATTTTTATCAGTTTTTAAGTTTTTTAATAAGTCCTTTGAACATATTAAAATATCTTCTCTCTTATAAATATTGTCACCTCTGGTTATTGTTTTTGAAATAGTTCTCTGCTCAGTATTTACTAATTTTAAACTAATTGACCTACAAGCCTGATTATTGTCAGCTAAAACATCAGCAAGACTATTAGATACTTCAACAAGTATTTCCTGCATATCAGATTTCTTTGAAGTTGCTTTTTCAAATGTTTTCTGTTTCTTAAATGAATCTCTGACGGTTAGATTTTCCATATCATTCCCCCAGATTTCTTCTTTTTCTTCTTCTTCATTTGAAAGATCAATTATCAATTCTTCAACATCAATATCTGATATTGCAAAATCAAGAGCTGTATCTTCAAGATTTATACCATTAACTAATTCAGGTTTAAGATTTCTTAAATCCTCTGTACTCGGTTTTTTTCTTTGAGCAATCAATAATGATATTGTTTCATTGGCTATTTCTAAAGCTTTCTTTAAATCTCCTGATTTTTCTAATAATTCTATCGATTTTTTTTTTGCATCTATATCATCTGGATATTTGCTTATAATCTTATTATTGATTTCTATTGCATTTTCATAATCACTTTCCAATATAGATTCACTAATCAACCTTTTATTATGAACAAGAAATTCTTCCTCTTCGTTAATTTCATCATCTTGTGTATATTGTTCGTCTCCTAAAATATCTGCCAGTTGGTGTTTATATGTAAATGGTGTATCTGAAATATCTATTAATTCACTTAATATTTTTTTTAGGTCATTGGTAAGATTATGTTTCTTATATATTGGGATAAGTTTTTCATAATGTTTTACAAGTAAACCTTTATCCTCTCTTTTTTTATAAACTGAACTAACCTTTTTAAGAACAGGAATAAAATCCATCGTATAATTCATAAAAAGATTTAACATTTCAATAACATTATTATATTTTGTTAATGACATATTCTCATTTATAAAAGGTAAAAGATAGTCATACGCCTCTTCATATCTATTAGACATTAAATAATGTACTGCAATTTTAAGAAAAACATCTATTGCACCGGCATCTTTTTTAAAAACCTTCCTGTTAATTTTCAATGCCTGCTTAATCATCATTTTTTTCAGGTATATGTCAATAATTGAGGAATAAATTTCAATATCGTCTGAGTTTTCAAGTTTTTGTTTTTTAATTAAGTCTAGACCATTTTTCAGTTTATTCTGTTCGATATAACAAATAAGTAATTTACTATAAAGCCTATTATCTTCAATCCCTGTACTTATCAAAAGTTTTTCAATCTCTTCAAATTTTTCAGTTGCAAATAAATGTTTAACTATAAACAAATATTCTACAACAGCCTGTTCACTATCTCCTGATTTTAATAATTCAGTTGCTTTTTCTATCCTCAGTATAATATTATTTTTGTCAAAATCAATAACTTTACTTAATAGTCCAATGATTTTATCTGAATTCTTCTCATGTTTTGCTCTATTAATAAATTCCCTGTAAATTGCAGCAGCCTCTGTCTTCATTTTATTCTTCACATAAATATCTGCCAGGTCAAATCTATACCGCTCATTATGTGGGTCAATTTTAACAATTCTTTCATACATAGCAATAGCTTTTACATAAAACTCTTCTTTCTTATAATGTTCCACTATCCATATAAATTGTTTTATAGCCTCACCTTTGTCGTTAATTTTTAGATATAAATCACCAAGAGTCCTCCTTGATATCATATCATTTGGAAAACGCAAAACAATTAGCTTTAATTTCTTTAATAATAATGCTTCCTTTTTTTTCTCTTTTGAAAAAAACTTCTTAAATAGACCCACTCTATTTACCCCCAACCAATAGTTATATTCAGATAAATAAATTATAAAAAAATAAACTTACATTGTCAAGTAAAACCTAAGTTTTTCTTTTAAAAATCCATAAGTTTAAATATTAATTTTTCTATGCCTTCTGCAACCTCAGCAATTCCTTCACCTTCCATATAAGCTGGGACTGTTATAATTTTATTTTTTTTATCAATTGCAATATCATTAACTGGGCATTGGATATGAGTTGAGCCAAAGGACTCTATTATTTGTGCTGTCTCTACATCTGAGCCTATCGTAACTTCTAATTTTAAACCAATCTTTGAGGCTATTTTTGCGAGCAATGCAGGGGCTATACAAATAAATCCAAGTGGTATTTTTTCAGACAAGGCTTGAATAACAAATTCTTCAATAACAGGTTCAACAACACAATCCTTTCCTTTTAATGCCAAATCACAGAAATTTTTAGCAACGCCAAATCCACCGGGAAATACAATCATATCAAAGTTTTTGACATCAACATCTTTAATATCCTTTATTTCTCCTCTTGCTATTCTTGCTGCCTCTACTAAAACATTTCTTTTTTCATTCATCTCTTTACCATTAATATGGTTTATTACATGATATTGATCAATATTTGGAGCAAATATTTCAACATTAACTCCTGCCCTATCTAATGCAAGCAAAGTAATAACGGACTCCTGTATCTCTGCACCATCATAAACACCAGACCCTGACAAAATAACCGCTGCTTTTTTCATAATAACCTCCAAGTTTCATTAAATATAGACAAATTATAATTATTAGTCAAGTGAGGTAATTGCAAAAAACATTGTTTTCAGGTTAAAATAATTTATGAAAGAAGATAAGTCCAAAAAAAAAAATAATTTCAAATTACAATCTCCTTTTAAACCTAAAGGTTCTCAACCAAAGGCAATTGAAGAGCTTTCATCAGGATTAAAGCAAAACTATAATTTTCAGACATTATTAGGTGTAACCGGTTCAGGCAAGACCTTTACAATTGCAAATGTAATTGAAAAATATAATAAAGCAACTCTTGTCATGGTGCATAATAAGACACTTGCAACCCAGCTATATAATGAATTCAAAGAATTTTTTCCAGAAAACCGCGTTGAATTTTTCATCTCATATTATGATTATTATCAACCGGAATCGTACATTCCACAAAGGGATCAATATATTGAAAAGGACATTCAAATAAACCCTAAGATTGAGCAAATGAGACTTGCAGCCACCGCTTCGCTTGTTTCAAGAGACGATGTTATTGTTGTTGCATCAGTTTCAGCAATTTATAATGTTGGCGACCCAAAACTTTTTGCAAATATGGGTTTTGAGGTTAATATTGGGCAATATATAGACCGTAAAGATTTAATTAAAAGCCTTATTGACATACAATTTGAAAGAAATGATACAGAATTGATGCCTGGACGATTTAAGGTCAAAGGAGATACGATAGATATTATACCGGGATATTTTGATAATATCATTAGAATAGAAACTTTTGGTAATGAAATAGAACAAATATCAGAGGTCGATAAGGTTACTGGAGAAATAATTGAAAGAAAAAAACATTTCTATTTTTATCCTGCTAAACATTTCGTAATTGCCGAAAGTTCTATAAAAACAGCCATAAAACAAATAAAAATTGACCTTGAAAAGAGAATTTCCCAATTGGATATGATAGAAGCACATAGGATAAAACAAAGAACTCTTTTTGATATAGAGATGATTGAGGAAACCGGATTTTGCAAGGGTATTGAAAACTATTCAAGATATTTTGACAAGAGAAAGGCAGGAGAAAGACCATACTGCCTGATGGATTATTTACCTGAAGATTTTCTTCTAATTATTGATGAAAGTCATCAAACCATACCTCAACTACACGCAATGTATAAAGGAGATTATTCAAGAAAAAAAAACTTGATTGACTATGGTTTTAGACTACCATCTGCCTTTGATAATAGACCTTTGAGGTTTTTTGAAACAGAAAAGATAATGTTGAATAATAAGGTTATTTTTGTTTCTGCAACTCCGGGTAATTATGAAAAAGAAAAATCAGAGACGATTGTAGAACAAATAATAAGACCAACAGGGCTTATAGACCCCGAAGTCTTTATCAAGCCTATAAAGGGGCAAATAGAGGATATAAAAAAAGAGATAACAAATACTATCGCAAGAGGAGACAGAATTCTAATCACTACTCTAACAAAAAAACTTGCAGAAGAAATGACAGAATATCTCGCAGATCAGGGAATTAAAACAAGATATATGCACTCTGAGATCGACACCCTTGAAAGAACAGAAATAATTAGAATGTTAAGGCTTGGTAAGTTTGATGTTCTTGTGGGAATAAATTTATTAAGAGAGGGGCTAGATATTCCCGAAGTGGGATTTATTGGTATTCTTGATGCAGATAAGGAGGGCTTTTTAAGAGATTTCAAGAGTCTTATACAGATTATAGGCAGAGCAGCAAGAAATGTTAATTCAAAGGTTGTTCTCTATGCAGACAAGATGACAGATTCAATAAAAAATGCACTTTTAGAAACTGAGAGAAGAAGAACGGTGCAAATTGCATTTAATAAAGAAAATGGCATTATCCCAAGAACAATAGTAAAACCAGTTGAAGAAAATGATATAATTTTAAAAGACATAAAACATATTCCGAAAAAAGATATCCCAGATATTATCACAAACTATAAAAAAGAAATGGAAGAATCGGCAGACAAACTGGATTTTGAAAAAGCAATATTCTTAAGAGATAAAATAAATGATTTGAAAAAAAGAATATAAAATCTAAATTGAGAGATTAATTTCTTAATTCAGGTTTAAGGTTGATTTATTTGACAAAATTTGTTATATTAATCACTATGAGATTAAATAAACAACAGATTGAGTATTTTGCCTTTAGTATTGCAAAAACTCTTATAAAAGAAGATATAATAATGGTTGATGATAGAGAGGAATTCTTAAAAGATATCCAGTCAATAATCTCTAAAGAACTGGAAAAAGAAGACTTATTGGACGAAAAAGTAAAAACTATCTTACATGATAAAATGGATGAAATTCGTAATTCAAATATCGACTATTATGAAATGTTTAAAATGGTAAAATCTAAACTTGCAAAAGAGGAGGGTATCGTAATATGAGCCTAAAACTTTCAAGAAATAAGGTAAATCATATCACCAAGCAGATAGTTGATTATATTGAAGAGAATGAAGAAAATGACTATATGGTTGAAATTGGTGAAGTCAGACTAAAAACATTCCATATTATAATGGAAGAACTAAGAACATTTGAAAAAATCGAAGATAAAGCAAGAGAAAAAGTTGAAGCTCAAAAAAAGACAGCACCTTATGGTTCACGTGAATGGGAAATATTATTTAGAAAATATTGCACTGAAGAATTAGACAAACTTGGTAAAATATGGGACTAAACAATAAGTTTTCTTATATAAAACAAGAAAAGCACTTTCGTGCATAAAAATAAAAAACAAGGAGAATATTAATGAATATTGAACATACTAAGACTAAAGAAGTTATTAAATGGTTCGAAGAAATAAGTAAAATTCCAAGATGTTCTAAAAAAGAGGAACAAATTTGTAATTGGTTGGTTGACTGGGCAAAAGACAATAATTTTGAAGTTGAAACAGACGAAGTTATGAATGTTCTTATCAGAGTACCTGGGACAAAGGGATATGAAAACTCCCCAATTGTTGTTTTTCAGGGACATGTTGATATGGTCTGTGAAAAAACACCTGAGTCAAATCATGATTTCTCAAAAGATGCAATAAAATTAAAATATGAAGACGGTTGGTTAACTGCTGATGGTACTTCTCTTGGAGCAGATAACGGAATTGCACTTGCAATGGCAATGGCAATGGCTCTTGACAAAGAGCTTCCACATGGTCCATTAGAATTATTATTCACAGTTGATGAAGAAACAGGATTAACTGGAGCAAACGCATTACAACCCGGTTTTATTAAAGGTAAATTACTCATTAATTTAGACTCAGAAGATGAGGGCGTATTTACTGTAGGCTGTGCTGGTGGTAAAGACACACATGTTTCAATCCCAATGAATTTTGAAAACAATCTATCTGGATATTCTCAGTATAAATTAAAAGCATCCGGAATGAAAGGCGGACATTCTGGAATTGATATAAATATAGGCAAAGCAAATGCACTAAGAATTCTTGCAAGAGCAATGGTTGCAATGACAAACGGTGGAATTGACCTACATATCGCAGATGTAAAGGGTGGTACTGCTCATAATGCTATTCCAAGAGATTCTTATGCAATTCTTTACTTAAAAGATGAAGATTTATCAAAAGCAAATGAAATACTCGCAAAGAGTCAAGAAGCATTTAGAATTGAATTTGGAACTGTTGACCCTAATGTCACATTATCAATAGATTCATCTAAAGAAGATTTTGCAAAATCAATGACCAAAGAGAGTACCGCAAAAACTATAAATCTGATGTTAACATTCCATCATGGTGTAGCAGCAATGTCAACAGACATCGCAGACCTTGTTGAAACATCAAATAATTTTGCAGAAATTAAAATCAAAGATAATGAAGTTCAAATCCTGACAAGTCAGAGAAGCTCAGTAGTTTCAAGACTTGAAGAATTAACAAGTAGGATTGAAGCTATTGGATTAATTTCCGGTGGTACAGCTCAAAGTGGTGGTGGATATCCTCCTTGGCAGCCGAATATGGACTCAAAGCTTCTTGCAAAGAGTGTTGCTTTATATAAAAAAATGTATGACAAAGAACCAGTTATTGAAGTTATTCATGCTGGATTAGAATGTGGAATAATCGGAGATAAAAATGATGGTATGGACATGATATCAATAGGTCCAGACTTAAAATACCCTCATTGTCCGGATGAAAAAGTAAGAGTTGAAGCAATTGGGAAAGTATGGGACTTTGTTGCTGAATTATTAAAAGAATTAAAATAAAACAATAGAATATCAGGGCAATCTTATATGGTTGTCCTGAATATTTATATCAAACAATAATAAACTTTTTCCAAAAAAAATAATACTGAACTTCAACAAACAAAATCTGATTTTTTTAGTTTTATTGTATTATCTTCAATTTTAGGCCATGGATAAAAAGTATCAGGTATTTTATATTTAGGAATCTTCTCCTTCATTTCTTTTCTAATAATTTCTATATCAGGCAAACTTCCATTTTTTGTTTTCAAAAAAGCTATAGGTCTGAAACCAAATTTTTCATCTTTTATAGGTAATACTTTAGCATCAATAATCTCTGGGATTTCTAAAAGTTTTCTTTCTATTTCTTCAGGTTGTATATTTTCACCACCTGAAATAAACATATTGTCTTTTCTTCCAGTAATAATAATTTCATTTTTATTAATATAACCGGTATCACCTGTATTAAACCAGCCATCTTTATCAACTGGAAGCGCAATAATATTGTTTTTTAAATATCCTTTAAATAGAGTTTTACCTTTTAAAAATATTTCACCTTTACTTATCTTAATATCTCTATATTTCAATAAGGTTCCAGAAGAAATATAAGTTTGCTGATTTTGCAACTGTTTTTGAATACTTACCGTTGAACTCATTTCAGAAGACCCATAAGAAGTAAAAACTGGAAGATTTATTTCTAATGCTTCTTCTATAAGACCTGCAGGAATAGAACTACCACCAAGTAAAATTGATTTAATATTTAATTTAATATTTTCTTTGTTATTAATTTCATCTAATAATTTATATAATTGAGTTGAAACAAGAGAGAGATGAGTAATTTTATTTACTCTAATATTCTCAAGAATAGTTTCTTCCTTATTGAGAATAACAACACTTGCACCTTTTAAGAAACATCTGATAAGCACCCCTATACCTCCAACATGGAAAAGAGGCAAAGACAATAACCAACTATCTTCTCTATTTAATTCAATCTTTTCTAAAACACCTGATGCACTATAATAGAGGTTAGAATAATCCAAAACTACAATTTTGGTCTCAGAAGAAGAACCGGAAGTCTGTATCAGCAACGAATTATTTACTTCATTAATATCACAATTAATTAAGTCTGTAGTGATTTTTTTGCAAACAACTTCGTCAATATCAATAATTTTAATATCATTAAATTCTGACTGGTCAAATTCATCAGATTTACAAATAAGAAACGAAGTATTGCTTTTTTTAAGAATTTTTTTTATCTCTTTGACTGGTATATTTGGATTAAGAGGGAAAACCTGAGCATTAATTCTCAATATTGCAAACATAAAGGCTATATAAT
>JAOZTV010000320.1 GCA_029939015.1 Candidatus Aminicenantota bacterium | reverse complement strand
CATGGGTTTAGTTTTAAACTCTTTCCATAAAGGTTTTTTGCTTTGCTTTTTTCATTCATACTCAAAAGTACATTAGCTTCGGTCACTTTATCATCTGACAAATAAATAAAGCCATATATAAAAACACTTATAATAAGCATAAATACATGAAAAACAAAGTTTTTTGACTTATGTCGATAAACCTGAGAAGCAGATATACTAAAAATTATTCCAGCTGAAAGAAAATAAAAGCCAATATCTATAAAATTGTAAAAAACTAACATTAATAAAATAGCCAGATATAATGATTTATCTCTATAATCCTCAGGAATAATTTTTTTTCTATTAATAAATATCAATAAAATAAAAAAAAAGATTATTGGAATACCCAATTCTGCTGTAAGCTGTAAGAAAAAGTTGTGAGTATAGATAGATTTGGCTTCTCCTTTATTGGTATAATATGAAACATTTTTGCTATAATTACCTAGACCAACACCAAAAAACGGATTATCACTAATCATTCTTATTGCCTGATTCCAATTAGTCAATCTCAGTTTAACAGGTTCGAGATTCTTTGCCTCATTATACCTTAGACCTATAATTATAAAAATCATCAAAAATATTGACATAAAAATCATAGACAGGAATTTTAAGTTTATTTCTTTTTTAATTAATAGATAGGTAATAAGACCAATAATAAGATTTAAAACAGCACCAAATGATTGAGTTAGTATTAAATTTAGTATTCCTGAAAAAAGTAAAATAAATAGAAAAAATAATTTCAATATGTTTTGCTCTTTGTTTATAAAATAATTATATATATAGTGAAATAAAGAAAGAATTAAAATTGAACAAATAAACCCATATAGTGTCGGTAAAGTAAATATAGAAAATATTCTTCCTGAAGAAACACGCTCAAATAAGGCTTGTGAAAAAAAGCTTTTCACTTGGAAATAATTAGATACAATTTTCGGAAAAATATAATATTTTTGAACTATACCATAAAAGAAAACTATAAATGACACACCCATAGTAACTAATTTCAGGATATTAGACAAGTCATAACGTCTGAATACAGAATAAATATAATAGTAAATAATGAAGAGTAACGTTATTTTGAGGAAAAAATAATTGATACTAAAAGTAAAGAATAGTAATATAAAAAAAAAGGCAACCAATATTAATTGATTGCCTTTTATCATTTGTTAAATAATTTTAATTATTTTCTTGGTGAATAAACATAAGCACCATTACTATAGATAATATCATTTTGAAAATCATCCATACCAAGTACTGGATATTCACCATGATCTATACCCATATTAGGTGCTACAAAAGCCCCAGCAGATTTACCCGTACTACCTACTGTATAGTTATCGGTAGCACGTACAGCTGAAATATAGAAATCTTGTCCCCAACCATCTTTACTAACTCGCTGATTACCAATTATAGTTCCCAAAGCACCATTACTTAATGCATAAGCTGCATCAGCGGTACCATTAGGAGCCTCAATCAAAATACCAGTATTTGTTCTATACATTTCAATACCTGTGGCAATACTTTTCATATCTCCCATCGTTCTTGTCTGCTTACCATTCTGCAAAGCTCTAAGAAGATTTGGAATAGCAATAGCTGCAATTATACCAATAATTGCAACAACAATTAGTAATTCAATTAACGTAAAACCTTTTTTGTTTTTCATATTTTGTTTCCTCCTTTTATTTAATAGATATATATGCAAATTACATGCCAAAAATAAAGTTTTAATTTTAATTTTTTTTAAGACGTCATCTTTTTGTACACTAATCTTCATAATTTGATATCCTAGAACATTCATATACTGGCCTGTAAAGACTTATTAACTTTTTAATCATTTGGTTTACTTTGATGAAATTCGTTAAATTTTACTTACAAATTGTCAAATGTCATCAATCACACCATTCAATTTTTTGCCCATATTTTGACAAATATTGTCACTTGTTACTTTCGGGTAACCTGAGTCCAATACATTTATAAACTCTAATACTTCATATAATAAATATGAATGTCAAGTTATATCAAAAATTCACTGTTCCTAATTTTTCATCAAAACCAAGAGAAACCTTTAATTAACTATCAATCAACTACTTAGAAGAATAAAACAAATTATTCTATCTTAAATATAATAATAAATTTTAAAATCCAAGGGTTTTCGCTTTCTCTCGCCAATAAAATTCAACATTTTTTATATATTTTTCTGTCAACGGGGGATTTCTTTCCCGAACATATATTTTTCGGTTTTTTATTAGAATATTCGGTCGATAACTTTTTATATACCCTTTTGGTGGTAATCTGCTATGTGCCATTCTTCGAAATTTTGTTTCATCAATTGGGGTTCTGGCAATCGTATAGTCATTTAATCCAAGATGGTCAATGATATTAACATTTGGTAATACCCATGCAGGAACTCCGACAACATTTGATATATATATAGGAAACCCTTCTGATGATATTTTATTACTCTCCTCTCTTGTAGGGTATAAATTAATTTGAGATTTCCAGAATATTTTATGTTCTTGATGGCGCATACAAACAAAATGAGTGATAAGCCATTTTTGAATTTCATCGAAAAGTTCTGCATAAAATTGAAAAGGGGTTGGCCATGTTTTTGATATTGGAATATGCATAATGTGTGTTTCTTCCCTTGTATTGAGGTTTTTGGTTAATGCCCAATGTGTCCATTGCACAGGAAGAGAGAGAAGGATAAAGACTGTTATCAACCCTATAAAATTCACCGAATTCTTTTCCAACTGGTTTAATGACCACACTATGGCAATAAAAACAAGTGGAATTATGTAACTATAAACTCTATATTCAAAATGATCTCCTCCTACAATAAAAGTGTAGTATGCGAGATGGGCTACCAGTGATGCAATTATTAGAAATTTAGTTCCATAAGTGATTAAAAAGTATTTCAATATATCTGTCCAAACCATTTGTTCCCGTAACTGAATTATAAAATTTTTTTTTCTTAATAAAAATAAAATAAGTGCCCAAAAAATTATAATAAAGGCAAACCAGAGGCTATATTCAAGTATGAAACTAATAGCGTACAAAATGCCACTTTTTGGCCAGACACTTATTACTTTTGCATAATATGTATTGGGGAGCCATTCTCCATAAAATGCTAATCGCCAGATTTGATGAGTGAATACAATGCCAAGAGGAAGTGTTCCGTAAGTAATAATATAGATAATATCTTTTTTGTGATTTTTTAATATTTCAACAAATATTATAAATAACATTGAAATACAGAAGAGTAAACCATCTGGACGTGTTAATGTTATTAAAGCTACTAAAAGAGATCCCAGTCCAATACGATATTTAAAATTAGAAGTATAAAGTAAATTATATATCCAGGAAATTAAAAGAAGATTAAATAATGCAGTTTCAAGCCCGGAGCTTGCCCATGTCAAAAAAGTACGATTTAATAGAAGATAAATAAGTAAAAGTGCAACCAATATAATCCTCTTTTTTTTTAATGAATTGTATAAATTGATTCTCATAATCATTATAGCAGAAATAA